>NZ_JBJJBV010000489.1:0-2238 GCF_045446735.1 Nocardiopsis protaetiae | reverse complement strand
CCAGGGCCCCGGGCAAGGTGGGAAACCCTCTGCGGCGAAGGTCGCACTGACGTGACCGGAGCCCTCAGCCACAGCCGGAGGGCATCGCACCTTGCCTCCGCCGCAGGGGGTGGGGCCGCAGTAGTGTTCCCCGCCCGACTCCAGGGGGTTGCCCACCCAACCGGGACCTCCATTCCAGGGGGTTTCCCACTCACCCGGGGTCCTCAGCCCCAGCCCCATTCCCTTCTTGGAGTCCTTGGCCACAGCCGGAGGGTGTCGCGCCTCCCCCGCCGCGGGGGGTGAGGGCCGCACGAGGCCTCACGCCCCCACCCCAGGGGGTTTCCCACTTGCCCGGGGTCCTCAGCCCCAGCCGAAGTGCGCTGTGCCTCCCCCGCCCCAGGGGGTGACGGCCGCACGAGGCCTCCAGCCCCGGCCCCAGGGGGTGTCGGTAGAGCGGGACTGAACCCCAGACCCAGGGGGTGAGACAGCAAGAGCAGGTTTCCCAAACGCCCGCCATCTGCGGAGGGCGGTGTGCGGAGACCGGTCTCGGTCGCGTTGGTCTCCACGGGGCACCCCTTGGGAACGTACAGACCCGGGCTGGGCGCGGAGCCGTCCCCACGGTACGAGGCCCGGCAGACCAAAAAGACGTACGCGTCTCCTGCACGTCCCCGGTGGTGGGGGTGTTTTCCGGGGACGGGTCGGGGCACAGCGCACACCCCCGACCACACAGGTCCACGGAAAGACGCCCCGACTGGAAACAGGCCGTTGCACAGACCTCGCTTGAAAGCCCGACCACAGACGGGGTAACCCCCGCCGTCAGTGCCCTCCCCGGACACAGGGGGTGTCGGGAGGAAAAACCACAACCCCCGCCCCAGAGGGTAACGGCCGCGGATACCCGCAGCCCCAGCCCCAGGCCGGAAGGTGAACCGCGACCTGCGCCCTAGGGGGATGACGCCGCGGTCACCTGCCGCGCCCGGACACAGGGGGTGCCGGGAGGAAGAACCACCACCCCCACCCCAGAGGGTGCCAGCCGCAGAAGACCACCCTGCTGCGGGCGGGGCAGTGGAAATGCGGCCGCCGGGTACGGGGCGGGGCCCGGGCCGTTCCCGGCCCGGGCCCCGCCGTCAGGGGACTACGCCGGGCCGCAGTCCGGGAGGGGGACGATGTTCACGCCGCCCGGGTGGCTGGCGGTGAACCCGAACGTGGTGCTCTCACCCGGGTCCAGCAGGGTGTTGTGCGGGAGGCTGCGCACCTCGTGGTGCGAGCCGTGGTTGAGCACCGTGCCGTTCCACAGGCTGGAGATCGTCTGGCCGTTGGCGAACGTCCAGTCCACCATCCAGCCGTCCACGCCGTCCTCGCCCGCGGTCACCTCGACCGCGGCCTGGAAGCCGCCGGACCACTCGTTGGAGATCCGGTACTCGGCCGTGCAGTACTCGCCCGCGGGCGGGTCGGTCGGCGGGTCCGTGGGCTCAGGCGGGTCCGTGGGCTCCGGGGGGTCCGTGGGGTCCGGGGTGGGCTCGGGCGGGTCCGTGGGCTCGGGCTGGCCGCTCCCGCCGCTGAACACCACGTCCGAGCAGTTGTAGAACGCCTCCGGGCTGTCCGAGCGCTCCCACACCGAGTAGACGACGTGGCGCCCCGACCGGTTGGGCAGGTCCACGTCCCAGTAGTACTCGGCCCCCGCCGCGCCGCCGCTGCGCAGCGGCGGGTTGACGGCCGTGTCGATGAGCTCCAGGTCGTCCCAGGTCAGCGGCTGGTTGGGGTTCCAGCCGGACTTGGTGACGTAGGTGAAGAACGTGCCCGGGTGCGGCGCCCAGGCGTTGTGCAGGAACTCCACGGTGGTGTTGGCCTGCAACGGCGTGGACGGCCAGTCGCTGCGGGCCGCGTTGAACGCGCTGAACTGCGGGGTGGGCCCGCACAGCTCGCCGTCGGCGACGAACTCGCGGTGCCGTCCGGCGGAGTTGCTGATGAGGTTGCCGAACCAGTTCCAGTACGCGTAGTCGCCGCCCTGCGCGAGCGCGTCGACGCACGCCGGGTTGGTGGGCGCCAGCGCGCCGCCGGAGCTGCCGCCGGTGGCGTCCTGGAAGCAGGCGTAGGTGCGGGAGGCCGGGTAGGTGAACGCGCCGTGCGCCTGGGCGGGCTCGGGGTCGGCCACCACCGCGTAGCCGACGGCGAGCGCGCCGAGCGCCACCGCGGCGGTGAGGAGGTTGCGGACGCGGGTCCTTTCCATGGGGGGTGTTCCTTTCGGGTGGGGGAGTCCCG
>NZ_JBJJBV010000488.1:0-2720 GCF_045446735.1 Nocardiopsis protaetiae | reverse complement strand
CGGATCAGTGGCCCTCGTGCCCGCCCTCGGCGGAACCGGACGACCCGTCCGCGGCGGGCTCGGTGCCCAGCAGCCCGTGCATCTCCGCGATCTCCGTCTCCTGGGCGTCCACGATCTCCTGCGCCAGCGCGCGGGCCTCGGCGTTGACACCCTCGGCCAGTTCGGCCTCGGCCATCGCCACCGCCCCCTCGTGGTGGGCGATCATGTGCTCCAGGAACAGGCGGTCGAACTCCTCGCCCTCGGCGGCCTCCAGCCTGGCCATCTGCTCCTCGGAGAGCATGCCCTCCATCATCCCGTCCTGATGCTCCATCCCCTCCGGGGCGGCCTCCGCGCCCCAGGAGTCCAGCAGCCCGGTCATCTGCTCGATCTCGGGCCCCTGGGCGTCGCGGATGCGCTCGGCCAGCTCGGCGACCTCCGAGTCGGCGCGGGTCTCGGCCAGATCGGCCATGGTCACCGCCTGCTCGTGGTGCGGGATCATCATCTGCGCGAAGTGCACGTCGGCGTCGTTGAACTCCGCCGCGCTCTCCTGCGCGGCGCTCGCCGGCGGGTCGGCGGGGGAGTCGTCGGCGCCGCAGGCGGCCAGGGCCAGGGCGGCGAACAGGGCGGTGGCGGTGCCCTTGAGGGCACGGTTCATGAAGGTCGTACGGTTCACGAAGGTCATGGCGACCTCGGTTCCTCTCGGTTTTGGGTGCTTTCCGTGCGGTGTCGGCGAGAGGCGGGCGCGGGCGGCCGCGCGGGACCAGGTGGCCACGCGGGACCGGCCGGAGCCCGCGCGGATCCTATATACGGAGCACCTGGATGTCGGAGAGGAGCGGCCGGTTCCCGGCCGCCACCGACGGCGGGTCCTCGCCGCGCAGGACCTCCGCCGCCGCGGCGGACACGGGCGGCCCGGGCCAGGGTGTGAAGGCCGTGGCGGCCAGGCCGCCCAGCGGCAGTCCGGGGCCTGCCAGCGTGGGGCACACCGACGTGGGGTCCAGATCGGGCAGCGCGGCGGAGACGGTCTCCGGGACCGGCTCCACGTGCGCCCCGGAAACGGCGTGCGCGACAGGTGTCGTGTAAACGACAGGCGTGGCATGCGCGACATGTGTCGTGTAGCCGACAGGTGTCGCGTACATGCCGCCGTGCCCGTCGCCGTGGTCGGCATGGCCCAGGGTGTGCATGGTGCCGAAGGCGGTCAGCAGTACCGTGAACAGCAGCACCCGCACCCACGGGGAGACCCCCGGGGCGAAGGCTGGGCGCTGCGTCGGCACGATCACGGCGGCAGTCTACATTCCCTAACCGGGTAGGGGTATCGGGGGTCGTTTTCACAGCGCCTGCGCGGCCAGGACCGCTCCCAGAACGATGAGCACCGCGCCCCCACCCCGGGTGGCGACCCGTTCGGCCCGGCCGCCGACCGGGAACCGCGCCGCCCGGATCAGCGTCACCACCAGCGCCCACCACAGCGCAGCCGAGACCACCACGGTGGCCCCCAGCAGCACGGTCCGGGGGAGTACCGGCGCGGATGCGGTGACGAACTGCGGCACCACCGCCGCGAAGAACAGCAGCGCCTTGGGATTGAGCGCGTTCACCGCCAGCCCTCGCAGGAACCAGCGTCCCTCGCCCCGCACCCCCCGCCCACCCGAGCCGACCGGCACCGCCGCACCGCCTGGGGCGGCCGGGGTGATCGGCCTCGCCATGTCATCCCGCGCCCTGTGTCCGCCTGGGATGGGCGACGTCGTGTCGCCAGAGGTGCCCCTGTCGCCCGAGACCGCCGTGCCGCCCGGGGCGGCCCGGTCGCCCAAGCCGCTCGGGGCCACTGCGGTGTTTGTACCGTCTGCGTTGCCTGGGGTGGTCGAGGCCGCGGTGCCGCTCTGCATTGTTCGCCCGCCCGGAATGGGTGAGGACGCCGTGTCACCCGAGACTGCCGTGCTGTCTGAGGTGGCCGGGGCCATTGTGTCGTCCCGCGCCCCGTGATCGCGTGGGATGGGCGGCGTCGTGTCGCCCGAGGTGTCCCTGCCGCCCGAGACCGCCGTGCCGCCTGGGGCGACCGGGGCCGCTGTGTCGCTTGTGCTGTCTGTTCCACCTGGGTTGCTTGTGCTGCTCGGGGCGGCCGTGGCGGCGGGGCGCAGCATGGAGATGCCGAACCAGATCAGCACCCCGCCTCCCACCAGCCGCAGCGGCCCCATCACCCCGGGGAACGACACCAGCAGCGCGCCCAGACCGGCCGCCGCCGCGGCGCTGTGCAGGCACAGCCCCGCCACCACCCCGGCCGCGGTGCGCACGCCCCGCCCGGTGCCCGCCAGGGCGGCCTGCGCGATCACCACGAAATCGGGCCCGGGCACCACCAGGCTCACCCACACCAACAGCGTGAACGTCCACCACGTCACGGTCGTCCTCCTCGTCCTCGCCTCACGGTTCTCGGCGTTCGGGCGGGACGCTAGCCCCGAGGTTCGGTACGGTGCGACCATGGCGAAACCAGATGCGGCCAAAACCGATTCCACCGAACTGGATGCGGTGGACTGGGCGATCCTGGGCATCCTCCAGAACGACGCGACGATCCCCAACAAGGACATCGCCGCTCGTGTGGGCATCGCCCCTAGGGCGTGTTCGGTGGATCTTGTTGAGTGGGGCGATCGGGCCGTGCGCGTAATCGGATGAAGATGTCGGCGACACGCACGGTCGCCCGGTAGGTCGTGGCGAGCTTGTCATAACGCGTGGCCAGCGCCCGGAACTGCTTACGG
>NZ_JBJJBV010000487.1:0-2176 GCF_045446735.1 Nocardiopsis protaetiae | reverse complement strand
TCAGCCCGGGGTGGCCGAGGAGATGGTGCGCTGGGCCGCGATCGGGCAGATGGTCCGCCGTCTGGCACGCGGCCGGGAGGCGACCCGCCAGCAGGCCTGGACGAGTCAGGGCCCTATTTCCTGACCCTTCTCAAACACGCTCTAAGTGATGAACGTGGCCAAGGCGAGGTGGGCGATGTTCGCCAGGAGAACGTGGCACCCGCCGGAAGCATGCCCACACTCGCCGTCTGGCTTGTGTTCTGCCCCGCAAAGGCCGAAGGCCCCCGCGGCGGCGGAGGCCTTCGAAGCCGAACTCAACTCTTGTGAGCCGGCACGATGAACAGCGTGGAAACCATTCGGTAGGTTCGGCGGGCGTAGGTCACGAACTTCTCGGTCGTCTCGATCGCTTCCACCGCCTTCTTCAGGGCCTGCCAGAGGCCGCGTACACTCCACTTTCCGTCTTCGTCGAGGATTCCCAGTTTGACCATCAGGAACGGAACAAGCAGGAGGAGAGTGCCCGCCACCACCACTGGAATCGGACCAGTCACGCTGTTGAAACTTGTGGCTACCAAGTAAGAACGATTGCCGAGGCCGATGTGTTCCCGTTTTCTCCCGGTGATCGTGACGAATTCCTCCGGAGGCGGGGGAAGTACCTTGATCCCCGCTCTGGTGGCGCCGAACGGTACGAGGGAGTGGAGCCGTCAGGCGGGCAGCGCGGCCTCGATGGCCTTGACGACGTCCTCGGCCTCCGGCTCCGTCTGCGGCGCGAAGCGCGCGGCGACGGTGCCGTCCGGGGCGATGAGGAACTTCTCGAAGTTCCAGCGGATGTCGCCGGTGTGGCCCTCGGCGTCGGCCACGGAGACCAGCTCCCCGTACAGCGCGTGCCGCCCTTCGCCGTTCACGTCGACCTTCTCCGTCATCGGGAAGGTGACGCCGTAGGTGGTCGAGCAGAACGCGGCGATCTCCTCGGAGGTGCCCGGCTCCTGCCCCATGAACTGGTTGCAGGGGACCCCGAGCACGGTGAACCCGCGCTCCCCGTACTGCTTCTGGAGGTTCTCCAGGGCCGCGTACTGCGGCGTCAGCCCGCACCGGGACGCGACGTTGACGACCAGCACGGCCTTGCCCCGGTACCGGGACAGGTCGGCGGAACCGCCGTTGAGGGCGCCGATCTCGACATCGAAAACGGACATGTCACTCCTTGCTCTGCGAGGTGCCTCGTCATCGGACACCTTCTCACCCCGGGCCGCCCCGCGGCGGCGGACCCCGCGCCGGGCACGCCTCACGGCCCACCGCCGACCAGGCTGACGCTTTTCGGCCCGGACGCCCTGTGCATAATGAAGGAATCCGACGAGGGCGGGGTAGTGGGTTACTGGAGGAGGCATCCCAAGAGGGAGGGCCAGGACGCACTGGAGGAGATCCACCGGTTGGGCTGGCGGATCATCGACCCGCCCACCTACTACACGATCCGGTGCCCGTGCGGGGAGCACCAGCGCCAGATCCACCTCACACCGTCGAACCCCAACTACTGGAAGCAAGCGGTTCAGCACGTCGAACGGGTGTGCCCGCCCCAAGCGAAGGAGGAGTCGTGAGCGGTGGTTTCAGCGCCACACAGATCACCCTCCAGTTCAGGCTGACCATGCCGCCCGGTAGTGCCGCCGAAGAAGTCCACATGCACGGTCGGCGGGTCATGGAGGAGCTTCTCGAACTGGAGAAGTGCAACGACGACTTCACCGACTCGACCGTGAGCACCGACGCCGGCATGAAGACCCTGACCGTCGAGCTGCTGATCCTCGGCGACCACGACATCAACGCGGTCCTGGGCCGGGCCCTGGGCCTCATCCGCACGGCCCTGCACGCGGCCGGGGGCGCCACCCCCCGCTGGCCCTCGGTGAGCGAACAGCCCGAGCGCGTGAACATGGAGAAGGCGCAGGACCTGGCGGCGAACGTCTGACGGGTCGTTCGGATCGTCCGGGGCCGCCGAACCGGCCGCCGCGAACCGCTCGACCGGGCACCGGAACACCCATGGTCCCGGGGTCCCGGTCGAGCCCGCCGAACCGGCCGCCGCGCGGTACCTCGCGCACACGGCGCCGGTACCGGTACCGGCGCGGGCGGTCGGGTGCCGGGCCAGGCCCGCCGTGGTCCGCCCCGGGGTTCCGGGGTCGGCGCCGCCCGGGGCGTGTTCGGGGGAATCGGCCCC
>NZ_JBJJBV010000486.1:0-2195 GCF_045446735.1 Nocardiopsis protaetiae | reverse complement strand
CCTTGACCTGGAGCGCGCTCCAGGTCGCAGACTCCTGTCCAGGGCCTGCGCAGGGCGGGCCGCGAACGGGAGGAACCCCATGCGTCAGCGCACCATCGGCACCGATCCCGCCACCCGGCGCGAGGTGAGCGCCCTGGCCCTGGGCACCATGCTCATGGGCACCCGGACCGACGAGAAGACGTCCTTCGCGATCCTGGACCGCTACGCCGAGGCGGGCGGCACCTTCCTGGACACCTCCGACAACTACGCGTTCTGGGAGAACGGGGACCAGGGCGGGCAGAGCGAGGAGGTCATCGGCCGCTGGCGGCGCAGCCGCGGCGTCGGCGACGGGCTCTTCGTCGCCACCAAGCTCGGCGCCCGCCCGCTCGCCCCGGGGACGAGCTACACCGACAACCCCGAGGGGCTGTCGGCCCGGGTCATCCGAAAGTCCTCCGAGGCCAGTCGCGAGCGCCTGGGCCTGGAGCACATCGACCTGCTGTACGCGCACATCGAGGACCAGAAGACCCCGCTGGAGGAGACCGTCGAGGGCTTCGCCGACCTGGTGAAGGAGGGTTCGGTGGGGCTGCTGGGGGTCAGCAACCACTCCGTCTGGCGGGTGGAGCGCGCCCGCGCCCTGGCCGCCGCCGCGGGCCTGCCCGGCTACGAGGTGCTCCAGTACCAGCACAGCTACCTGCGTCCGCGCACCGACATCGCCAAGCCGCTGTGCCGGGACGGCAACATCGGCAGCGCGGGCTCGGACCTGCTCACCTACATGCGGGCCGTGCCGGGGCTGGTCCTGGTGGCCTACACCCCGCTGCTCAGCGGCGCCTACACCCGCGCCGACAAGCCGCTGCCCCGCGACTACGACCACCCGGGCACCACCGCCCGGCTCGCGGCGCTGCGGGAGATCGCCGCCGAGACCGGCGCGACGCTCAACCAGGTGGTGCTGGCCTGGCAGATCGGCCACGAGCTGCCCATCATCCCCCTGGTGGGCGCCTCCTCCGTGGAGCAGCTGGAGGAGAGCCTGGGCGCCCTCGACCTCGAACTCACCGAGGACCAGCGCGCCCGCCTGGACGCCGCCTCCTGAACCCCACGGGAAAGAAAGTTTTCTGTAGGGCTTGAAGTGGAGTGCACTCCAGGTTCCAGACTCTTCATCACGGGGCCCGCACCGGGCGGGCCCCGACGGGAAGGACACCCCCTATGCGTCAGCGCACGATCGGCATCGACCCCGCCACCCGGCGCGAGGTGAGCGCCCTCTCCCTGGGCACGATGAACATGGGCACGCACACCGACGAGAAGACGTCCTTCGCGATCCTGGACCGCTACGTCGAGGCCGGCGGCACCTTCATCGACACCGCCAACAACTACGGGACCGACGGCGGGCGCGGCGGCCAGAGCGAGATCCTGGTCGGCCGCTGGCTCCGCAGCCGGAACCCGGGTGCCGAGGTCGTCGTCGCCACCAAGCTCGGCGCCCGACCGCTCGCCCCGCGCACCACCTACATCGACAACGGCGAAGGGCTGTCCGCCCGGGTGATCCGCGAGTCGACCGAGCGCAGCCTGCAGCGGCTGGGCCGGGAGCGCATCGACCTGCTGTACGCGCACATCGAGGACCGGAACGTGCCGGCCGCCGAGACCGTCGAGGCGTTCGCCGAGCAGGTGGCGCTGGGCCGGGTGGGCCTGCTGGGGGTCAGCAACCACCCGGCGTGGCGGGTGGAGCGGGCCCGCGGCCTGGCCGCCGCCGCGGGGGTGCCCGGCTACGAGGTGCTCCAGTACCACCACAGCTACCTGCGGCCGCGCACCGACATCGGCGACTCGGTCTGCCCGGAGGGCCACCTGGGCGCTGCCGGCTCCGACATCCTCACCTACCTGCGGGCCGAGCCGGAGCTGGCCCTGGTGGCCTACACCCCGCTGCTCAGCGGCGCCTACACCCGCGCCGACAAGCCGCTGCCCCGTGACTACGACCACCCGGGCACCACCACACGCCTGGCCGCCCTGAAGGAGATCGTCGCGGAAACGGGCGCCACCCCCAACCAGGTGGTGCTGGCCTGGCAGATCGGCCAGGACATCCCGATCATCCCGCTGATCGGCGCCTCCTCCGTGGAGCAGCTGGAGGAGAGCCTGGGCGCCCTCGACCTCGAACTCACCGAGGACCAGCGCGCCCGCCTGGACGCCGCCTCCTGACCCGGACCCGCGCCGTCCCGAACCGGGGCCGGGAC
>NZ_JBJJBV010000485.1:0-2233 GCF_045446735.1 Nocardiopsis protaetiae | reverse complement strand
GGCCTCCTCTCTTCTCGCACGCCTCCACCCCCTTCTCCGCCCTCCGCTCCTCCCCCGCCCTCCTCGGCCCGTCCCCCCGCCGGAGGCCCGCCATGCCCCGCGCACCCCCACCCCCTCCTCCTCCACGACACGTGACTCCTCGGGCGCACACCCGCTACCGCCTCCGACTCTCCGGACGGCGTCCCCCACCTCCCGCTCACGCACCAGGAGAACCGAAGTGAGAGCACGACGATCCCGGCTCGCGGCATGGGTCGCAGCCGTACTGCTCATCCCCCTGTCCCTCTCCCCCGCCCCGGCCGCCGCCCAGGCCTCCGACGTCACCGTCACCTACGTCGAGACCGGCAACTGGGGCAGCGGCTACGGCGGCCAGATCACCATCGACAACGCCGGGAGCACGGCGCTGACCGACTGGACGATCAAGTTCGACCTGCCCTCGGGCACCGCCGTCACCAGCCTGTGGAACGCCACCATGGCCCGGTCCGGCGACTCCTACACCCTGACCCCGCCCTCCTGGGGCGCGCCCGTCCCCGCGGGCGGCAGCTACGGGATCGGGTTCAACGGCACCAGCACGGCGGGCAACGACACGACCCCGCTCAACTGCACCCTCAACGGCAACCCCTGCTCGGGTGAGCCGGGCGAGCCCGACACCGAGCCGCCCTCGGCCCCCGGCGGCCTCACCGTCACCGGCACCACCGCCACCACGGTGGGCCTGAGCTGGAGCGCGGCCACCGACAACGTCGCCGTGGCCGGGTACGAGGTCCTGTCCGGCGGCGAGGTCGTCCGCGCCGTCACCGGCACCACCGCCACCGTGACCGGGCTGACCCCCGAGACCGGCTACACCTTCACGGTCCGGGCCTACGACACCTCGAACAACCGCGGCGCGGAGAGCGGCACGGTCACGGCCACCACCGACGAGCAGAGCACCACGCCCGTCCTGGAGGACCGCCGCGTCGCCTACTTCACCCAGTGGGGCATCTACGACCGCGGCTACCTGGTCAAGAACCTGGAGACCTCGGGCACCGCCGAGCACCTCACCCACATCAACTACTCGTTCGGCAACATCAACGCGAACGGGCAGTGCTTCATGGCCAACCAGCTCGGCCAGGGCGACGCCTGGGCCGACTACGGCCGCTCCTTCACCGCCGACCAGAGCGTCGACGGCGTCGGCGACGTCTGGAGCCAGGACCTGCGCGGCAACTTCAACCAGCTGCGCGAGCTCAAGGAGAAGTACCCGAACCTGAAGGTCAACATCTCCCTGGGCGGCTGGACCTGGTCGCAGCACTTCTCCGACGCCGCCCTGACCCCCCAGTCGCGCGAGCGCATGGTGTCGTCCTGCATCGACCAGTACCTGCGCGGCAACCTGCCGATCTTCGACGGCGCGGGCGGCGTCGGCTCCGCCTACGGTGTGTTCGACGGCATCGACCTGGACTGGGAGTGGCCCGCCTCCGAGGGCCACGAGCACAACACGGTGCGGCCCGAGGACCGGGAGAACTTCACCGCCCTGGTGCAGGAGTTCCGCGACCAGCTCGACGACCTGGAGGCCGAGACCGACCGCGAGTTCGAGCTGACCGCGTTCCTGCCGGCCGACCCCGACAAGATCGACCTGGGCTTCGAGATGGACGCCCTGATGCCGAACTTCGACTTCATCACGGTGCAGGGCTACGACTACCACGGGGCCTGGGAGAACACCACCAACCACCAGTCCAACCTGCTCGTCACGCCCGGGGACCCCGGTCCGCGGATCTTCGCCGGCGAGGTGAGCATCGACCGCTACCTGGAGCTGGGCGTGGACCCGGCCGACATGGTCCTGGGCGTGCCCTTCTACAGCCGCGGCTGGACGGGTGTGCCCGCCGGGCCCAACGGCGACGGCCTGTTCCAGAGCGCGACCGGCCCCGCCCCCGGCACCTACGAGCAGGGCATCGACGACTGGAAGGTCATCAAGAACCTGACGGGGTACACGCTGCACCGCGACGACGCCTCCGGGACGGCGTGGCTGTACAACGGCACCACGTTCTGGACCTACGACGACGAGGTCTCCATCGCCCAGAAGACGCAGTGGGCGGTCGACCGCGGCCTGGGCGGCGTGATGATCTGGTCCATCGACGGTGACGACGCCAACGGCACCCTCATGGACGCGATCGCCACGACGCTGGGCTGATCCGCACGCCCGAAAGGGCCCGACGGCGGCGTCCCGTGCCAGGGGGCGCCGCCGTCGCCGTGCCCGGGCGCGGCG
>NZ_JBJJBV010000484.1:0-2245 GCF_045446735.1 Nocardiopsis protaetiae | reverse complement strand
CCCGCGCGCGGGTGGTCGTAGGTGATGGCGTACTCGGTGCCGCCGACCTCGACCCGCCAGTTGGAGGGCTGGGCGATGGGCAGCCGCCAGTTCAGGTTGAACGTGAACGTCCCCCCGTTGGCCGGGATGGACTGCCAGCCCGGCACGGTGATCTGCGCCCGGTGGAAGTCCCCGTCCAGGCCGCCGATGTTGTTCGCCCGGCTGTGCCCGATCTGGAGGTGGGTGAGCCCCAGCCCCGACTGGTCGCCCATGTTGCCCGGGGCGGAGGTGCCGTAGTCGAACGTGATCTCGGCCCCGCCGGGGATCGCCGCCGCCGAGTTGTTGGTGATGGTGACCTTGGGGTTGATGGGGTAGTTGTTGTCCCCCAGCGCGAACTCGTGGAACTCCACGTCCACGTCCAGGACCTCGGCCGGGGCCGTGGTCTCGGCCTTGACCGCGCCGTAGGGCCCGGCGTCGCTCAGGGTCTCGTGCAGCGACGTGATGAGCGTGTCGCCCATCTCGTACTGGCCGGCGCCGGAGTTGTAGGAGTAGTCGCCCGCCATCTCCCAGATCATGATGCCGCCCAGGCCCGTGTCGGACACGTAGTCGGCCTTGGCCTGGATGGTCTGCTCGGCGTCACCGGTGAGGAACGTGCGGGTCTGCGGGTTCCACCACCACTCGTTCTTGGTGACGTCGTCCCAGTGCCGCTCGTAGGTGCCGACCAGGGAGCCGTCCACCCCGTAGTCGTCCACGTAGTCGCCGACCACGCCGTCCTCCAGGTTGAGGACGTGCCAGATCGGGTTCGCGCCCGCCGGGATCTCCCCGCCGGTCACCGGGTCGCTGTCGTGCCACAGGTTGTCGATGCCGCCGGCCCCGTTGCCGCAGGGGGTGTTGACGCCGGTGCCGGGCGGGCACTGCGTCTGGTTCGGCAGCGCCGACCGCCCCCACAGCCCGTTCGTGCCGCCCTGCACGTCCGTCCAGCCGCGCGTGTAGAACGGCACCCCCAGGTTGATCCGGCCCGCCTGCATCGCGCCCCGGAAGTAGTGGTGGGCCCAGTCGGCGTTGAGGTAGCCGATGCCGTTGTAGGCCCCGTACACCGCGCTCAGCTCGGGGTCCAGGCCGCTGTCGTACAGCGCGCCGTTGTGGCCGACGAAGTGGTTCCAGGTGCCGTGCAGGTCGTAGGTCATCATGTTGACGAAGTCCAGGTACTGCACGACCTGGTGCACCTCCTGGCCGCGCAGCAGCCACCCGGAGGCGGGCACCGCGGCGGTCAGCTGGTAGTAGGTGCCGTCCTCGGCGGAGGCCTCGTCGAGCTTCTCGCGCAGGACGCGCATCAGCTCCTCGTAGCCCTCCCACAGCAGGCCGCGCCGGGCGTCGGAGATCCAGAAGTCGTCCGGGCTGCCCGCGCCGTTGTTGGAGGTGGCGTACTCGTAGTCGATGTCCAGCCCGTCGAACCCGTACTCGCGCACGAACTCCACGGCCGAGTCGGCGAAGGTCTCGATGCCCGCGTGGTTGACCCCGGTGGAGGTCGTCGTCATCGAGTAGAACCCGCCGCTGGCCACCCGGTCGCCGTCCGCGCCGAAGTACCCGCCGGTCTCGGCCCAGCCGCCGACCGCGACCAGGGTCTTGACCCCGGGGTTCTCCTTCTTGAACTTGTTGAGCAGGTTGAAGTGCCCCTGGTAGTCGAACTCGGGGTCGGGCTCCAGCCCCTCCCAGGTCATCCCGGTGGCCGGGTTGTCGGGGGTGTCGGCGCCGACGGAGACCCGGTTGTCCGGGCCCACGTGCGCGAACGCGTAGTTGATGTGGGAGATCCGGTCCCAGGGGATGTCGTCGGCCAGGTACTCGGGCTGCCCGTTGGAGCCGTTGCGCCAGCTGGTGAAGTACCCGATGACCCGGCGGTCCAGGTCGTTGGGGAGCTTCTCGCGGCCGTCGGTGTCGTAGATGTCGCAGTAGGGGACGTCGACGCCGGGGGTGGGGTACAGCCCGTCGGGACGGCACTGGGCGTCGGAGGAGGCTGACACTTCGGCCGGTGCGACCGGTGCGGCGTGCGCGACCGCGGGGGTGAACAGCGCGCCGGCCGCCAGGGTCAGCACCGCCAGGGCGGAGCCGAGCCGGCGGGCGGTTCCGCCGCGGGGTCGGGTGTCGGACATGGGGGACCTTCCTCGGGATCTCGGGGGATACGCCGGGCCCGGACGCGGGCACGGCAGAGGACCCCGCCGGTGTGCGGGCCGGGGGGAGCACAGGGGAGAAGAAGGGGTGGTGGGGC
>NZ_JBJJBV010000483.1:0-2251 GCF_045446735.1 Nocardiopsis protaetiae | reverse complement strand
GGCACGGTAGAACAGCATGTGGAGCCTCTGGTGGGGCGGGTTTTCTTGGTCGTTAATCCATCTACCAGGGGCTTCTTGCTGTTCAGAAGGGCTTCAGGGAGACCGGTACGGGGCTGTGACCTGCACCTTCAGGATGAAAAAGGCTCAATAGGTCCATCATTCACTTCAGGGCCGCCTGTCGCTCCTGGACGCGCTGTTGCGCGATATTGCTGGTACGCACATCGCCGTAAGCATAAAGCGCCACTTCGGCCACCACGGAAGGCGCTTTCGTGTCGAGCTCGATCAAGAGCACGCCACCGTCGGCATCCTCCAGAAGCCGCGCCCGCCTCGCGAAGGTCGTCGCGTTCTGGACGACCTTGACTTCAAGGCCCTCACCTGTGGAGCTGAGGCCATCCACGAGCCCACCGGCGCCGGGAGACGATCGTGTGCTTCGCCAGAGCGTTACCCGATCACCGAGCACCTGGTACGCGAGCTCCTGCATGGAAATCGTTCTCAGCCGCGCGCGCAGGCGACTTCTCTGGCTGCCCTCGATGGTTTCAGTGGAGCCGGAGTCGAGCAGTTCCGCTGCGGCTGCAACGGTGCGGTCGTCCCAGCGGCGCCCCCTGCCCCGCGACCGGCTCACGGCGACGAGCGAGCGGCCGGCGAGAACCGTTCTGCCGGCGACGGTGCGGCTGACGAAGCGGCCACCGCGCGCGAGCCTCTGCACCTGACGCTGGCTCACACCAAGCTGGGAAGCGGCCTCCTGCGTGACGATCTCCATGACAGATATGGTCGCATGGGCGACCCTATACGTCAAAGGTCGCCATAAAACACCCCATCCGCCCCGAAGAAGAACGCAGCCTCCATCGCAAGGGGTGTGGCGCACGGACCCGTCACCTGCACCCCCGGAGGGCCGGGGAGGAGGGCCCTCCTCTTGATACCGCCCGGGGGTGATCTCCGGGCAACTCCTCTGGCCGACTTCGTGACTCCCGGTTCCTGGAACCGGTGGTCCGCCGGGCGCGGTATCCGCACCACCTGGCATGGAACAGGGCCGGATTCAAAAGCCGGGGTGTGCGATGCGACTCCGACCAGTGGCCCGGCCGGACCGTGGACGAGGTGCCGGTGGACGCGGTCCCCGAGGAGTTCGAGGGGCCCTTGCCGGTCAAGGTCCGGTTCCAGCGGCGAACGTCCGGCGGGCACCCGTGGTCGGTCGGGGCCGGGAGCGGGCAGGGCGGCGGAGGTGCCCCCGCCGCCGGGACTCACGCGGGGGCGGGGGATCTCCGGGTGGGGGCCGGACGGGTGGTGGGCGGCCAGGCGGGCCTCCATGTCGATGCCGCGGACGGTGTCCAGGAAGGCGCGCACGAGGAGGGGTTCGGGGTCGCGGTTCGCGGTGACGAGGCCGATGGTGTGGCCGATCTCCGGCTCGTCGAGCGGGATCGCGCGCATGCCGTCCGGGATGGGGTGCAGGTACAGCCAGGCGTGGGACATGACGGAGGACCACAGGCCCTCCTTCACGTAGGACCAGAGCGCGCTCACCGAGTCGGTCTCGACCACCGGGGTGGGCACGGTCCCGGCCCGGCGGAACGCGTCGTCGATGATGCGGCGGTTCTGCATCTCCGAGGTGAGCATGCACAGCGGCACCTCCGCGGCCTCGGCCCAGGTGAGGGTGTCCCGGTGGGTGAAGGGTCCCTCCGCCGAGGTGAGCAGGACGTAGCGTTCCCGGTAGAGGGGTCGGCGGCGGACGTCGCCCAGGGCCTCGTTGTCGAGGTAGGTCAGGCCCACGTCGATCTGGAACTCGGCGAGGCTCCGCCGGATCTGGGCCGAGGACATCGACCTGATGGAGACCCCGACGAGCGGGTGCTCCTCGCAGAAGGGCCGGGTCACCAGGGATATGGAGCTGAGGGTCGTCGGCATCGCCCCCACGCGGAGGCTGCCGCTCAGCCCCTCGCGCATGGCCTTCACGTCGTCCACCAGGGCGTCGTGGTCGGCCAGCACCCGCTGGGCCCACCGGACGACCCTTTCGCCCTCGGGGGTGAAACCGATGAACCGGTTGCTGCGTTTGACGATGGGAACGCGGAACTCGGTTTCGAGTTTTCTGATGGCCGCGGACAATGCGGGCTGTGAAACGTACTGATCTTTGATGTGTGGGTTGACAGCCGAGCGAGCTGGGAAAACCCTGGCCATGGAGCTTCCCCTCTCCTCTCCCCGCACTCCTGCCGAGTACGAGAAACGACGCCTGGTCGCCGCGGAGCTGTTCGACCAGGGCGAGCTG
>NZ_JBJJBV010000482.1:0-2251 GCF_045446735.1 Nocardiopsis protaetiae | reverse complement strand
CCCGCAGGCCTGAACGGCTCGGTGCCCGGTTCGGTGCCCGGCCCCGGGGCCGGGCACCCGCTGACCCGGGTCAGAATCCGATGGGCAGGCCCGCGTAGTTCTCGGCCAGGCCCGTGGCGCCCGCCTCACTGGTGGCGACCCAGCGCAGCTGGGACAGCTGCAACTGCGTGTCGAAGGGGTCGGCGCCCGTGTGCAGCATGGTGGTCATCCACCACGAGAAGTGGGTGCACCGCCAGACCCGGCGCAGCGCGGTGTCGGAGTAGGCGTCGGCCAGGCGGGTGTCGCCGCGCACCAGGTCGGCCAGGGCCGGGGCGAGCAGGGCGACGTCGGCGACCGCCAGGTTCAGGCCCTTGGCGCCGGTGGGCGGAACGATGTGGGCGGCGTCGCCCGCCAGGAACAGGCGGCCGTCGCGCATCGGCGTCCGCACGTAGGAGCGCATCGGCAGCACGCTCGTGTCGGTGATCGCCCCGGGCTTGAGCTCCCAGCCGTCCTGCCCGTGGCCGAGCCGGGCGGCCAGCGCGTCCCAGATACGGTCGTGGCTCCACTCGTCGGCGGAGGTGCCGTTGGGGACCTGGAGGTAGAAGCGGCTGACGCCGGCCGAGCGCATGGAGTGCAGGGCGAACCCGTCGGGGTGCCAGGCGTAGATGAGCTCGTCGGTGGAGGGGGCGACGTCGGCCAGCACGCCCAGCCACGAGTACGGGTAGACCCGCTCCCAGGTGTTGCGCAGGTCGGCGCCGACGGCGCCCCGGCTGGGCCCGAACGACCCGTCGCAGCCGGCCACGGCGCGCGCCCGCACCCGGTGCGGGGTGCCGTCGGGGCCGGTGAAGGTGACCGAGGGGGTGTCGGTGCGCAGGTCGTGCAGGGCGACGTCGGCGGACTCGTAGCGCACCTGCTGCCCGGCGGCGGCGCGGGCGGCGATGAGGTCCTTCTGCACCTCGGTCTGCCCGTAGATCCACACGCTGCGGCCGGTGAGGTCGACGAAGTCGAGGTGGTGCCGCTCCCCGGGCCACTGGAGGTGGATGCCGCGGTGCTCGTCGCCCTCGGCCTCCAGGCGGTCGGCCAGGCCGACCGAGCGCAGCAGGTCGACGGTGGAGTGCTCCAGCACCCCGGCGCGGATGCGGGAGGCCACGTGGTCCTGCGACCGCGCCTCGACGACGACGGACTCCACCCCGTGGGCGGCGAGCAGGTGGGAGAGCAGCATGCCGGCGGGGCCGGCGCCGATGATGGCCACGTCGGTGGTGGTGATCTGGGTCATGCCCGCCATTGGACCGTGCCGGGGGCCCGAACGCGGAACCGTTCCTTCCGCTCAGTGAAAACGTTCGGTTCAGAGCCGCCGGGAGATCCCCTGCGCCGCCACCTGGAGCGCCGTCACCAGCCGCCCCCGGTCGCGTTTGAGAGCGGGCACCACCACCGCTATCGCCGCCGCCACCTCCTCGCCCCGCCGCACCGGCACCGCCACCGAGCACGCCCCCAGCGTCATCTCCTCCACGGTGGTGGCGTACCCCTCCCGGCGGACCCGCTCCAGCTGCCGCAGCAGGGCCCCCGGCTGGGTGACGGTGTACGGGGTGACCCGGCGCAGCGACCCCAGCACCCGGGCGCGCACCTCCTCGGGCGCGTACGCCAGCAGTACCTTGCCCACCCCGGTGCAGTGCATCGGCAGCGTGGAGCCCACGCTGCTGACCACCGGCACCGACGCCCGGCCCGCCATCCGCTCCAGGTACAGCACCTCGTCGCCGTCGCGCACCGCCAGGTGCACGGTGGCCAGGGTGGTCGCGTACACGTCGTGCAGGAACGGCGAGGCCGCCTCGCGCAGCGTGGTCTGCACCGGGGCCAGCAGCCCGATGTCCCACAGGCGGCGGCCCACCACGTAGGAGCCGCCCTCGCGGGCCAGCGCGCCGTGGCGCACCAGCTCGCCGGCCAGCCGGTGCACGGTGGGCAGCGGCAGCCCCGCGCGCCGGGCGATGGCCGACAGCGACAGCCGCCGGTGGTGTTCGTCGAAGGCGCCCAGGACCGCCATGACCCTCCCGGTCACGGTGGCGCCGGGCGTACCGGTGTTCCCCGCCATGGGGGACATTCTCCCACCGGCTTCCACCAGAACTTCCACTGAGCGGAAAGGAGACGCACGCCACCCCGCCCCCGGCCGTAGCCTCCCGCCATGAACAGCACCCCGGTCCCGGCTCCCGGTCTGGAGCCGCAGTCGGTGGTCAGCGAGGAGATCGCCGCCATCGAGAAGGCCCGCGCCCAGGGCGCG
>NZ_JBJJBV010000481.1:0-2390 GCF_045446735.1 Nocardiopsis protaetiae | reverse complement strand
ACACGGTGGCGGACCCCCGGGGCAGGGCGCGGGCGAAGGAGTGCGCCCCGCCCGGGGGTGGTCGGACACGGGAGGGATCGGAGACGGGAGGTCAGCCGCGGGGCGGCAGCCCCAGGTTCTCCCGCAGGGTGGCCCCCGGGGTGTACTCGGCGCGCAGCGCCCCCCGCTCCTGGAGGATCGGCACCACCCGGTCGACGAAGTCGTCCAGCCCGCCCGGGGTCAGGTGCGGCACCAGCACGAACCCGTCGCTGGCCCGCTCGGCCACGTGCCGGATGACGTCCGCGGCCACCGACTCGGGGGTGCCGATGAAGGTCTGCCGGGCCGACTCCTCCACCACCAGGTCGCGGATGCTCAGCTTGTCGGCCTCGGCCCGCTCCCGCCAGCGCCGCACCAGCGCCGCCCGGTCGGCGAACCGCGCCGCCGCCTTGCCCTGGGTGAGCACCTTCTCCAGGTCGGGCTCGACGTCGGGCAGCGGCCCCTCGGGGTCGTACTCGGACAGGTCCCGCCCCCAGACCTGTTCGATGAACTGGATCGCGGTGGGCCCGCTCACCTGCTGGTAGCGGATGCTCCGGGCCCGTTCCTCGGCCTCCTGCGGGGTGTCCCCGAGCACGTAGGTGACGCCGGGCAGGATGAGCAGCTCGTCGTCGCCGCGCCCGTGGGCGGCCAGCCGCCGGTGCACGTCGTCGTAGAACGCCCGGCCCGCCTCGAACCCGCCGTGCCGGGAGAAGATCACGTCGGCCCCGGCCGCCGCGAAGTCGCGCCCCTGCGGGGAGTCCCCCGCCTGGATGACCACGGGGTGCCCCTGCGGTGCGCGCGGCAGGGTGGGCACGGCCTCGATGTCGAAGAACCGGTCCTTGTGGACGGCGGCCCTCCCGGTCCCGGCGGCATCCCAGAACGCGCGCACGGCCCGTACGAACGACGCGGCGCGCTCGTACCGGTCGGCGTGGTCGAGGTAGCCGCCGCGCCGGAAGTTCTCGCCGGTGAACGCGTCGGAGGAGGTCACCGCGTTCCAGGCGGCGCGCCCGCCGCTGAGGTGGTCCAGGGTGGCCAGCTGCCGGGACAGCTCGTAGGGCTCGTTGTAGGTGGCGCTGAGCGTCCCGGCCAGCCCCAGGTGCTCGGTGACCCCGGCCAGGGCGGCCAGCACGGCCAGGGTGTCGGGCCGCCCCACCACGTCCAGGTCGTGGATGCGCCCCTGGTGTTCGCGCAGCCGCAGCCCCTCGGCGAGGAAGAAGTAGTCGAACCGGCCCCGCTCGGCGGTGCGCGCCAGCTCTTCGAACGAGGAGAAGTCGATCTGGCTGCGCGACCGCGGGTCGCTCCAGACGGTGGTGCTGTTGACCCCGGGGAAGTGCGCCACCAGGCGCACCTGCCGGATCCCGTCGCTGCCGCTCATGCGGTCCTCCCTGTACATCCCTGTGCGTCGTCGGTGTCCTCGCGAGGCGGCGCCCCCGCGCCGTCGCGGGGGCGGGGCGGCGCCCCCGTCCGGCGGGCGGGCTCCCTGGGACGGGGGATGGGGCTCACCCCCAGCGCCAGGCCGGTCTCGTGCCGGTACAGCTCCGTCTCCTCGCACACCGCGCTCACACCGCCTCGTACCGGTTGGCGGGGCGGCCCAGGCCGAACCGGGCGCGCAGGGTGTCGGGGGCCGGGCCCTCGTGGAGCACCCCGGACTCGCGCAGCAGCGGCACCGTCCGCTCCGTGAACAGGGGCAGGTCGGCGTCGGTGGAGCCGAACCGGACCGCGAACCCGTCGACGACCCGCCCCCACTCCAGCAGCGCCTCGGCCAGCGCCCCGGGCGAGCCGGTGTGCACCAGCCCGGGCAGCACCCGGTCGGGGCCGGGGCGGCCGGGGGCCAGGTGGGCGTGCACCTCGGCCAGGACGGTCACCGCGTCCGGGTCGCGCCCGGCGGCGGCGACCTCCTCGCGCACCCGCCGGTAGCGTTCGCGCACCGCCCCCAGCGTGCCGGAGGTGACGATCACCGCGTCGGCTGCGGCCGCCGCGGTGGCCAGGGCGTGGTCGTCCTCGGCCCGCACCACCACCAGGGGGTGGCCCTGGGGCGGGCGGGGCGTGATGGAGGGCCCGCGCACGCTCCAGCCCGGGCCCTCGAAGTCGACGTAGTGGAGTTTGTCGCGGTCGATGAACCGGCCGGTGGCCACGTCGCGGATCTCCGCGTCGTCCTCCCAGCTGTCCCACAGCCGGGCGACGACGTCGGCGACGGCGGTGGCCTCGGCCCACAGCTCCTCCGCGGGGGCCGTGGCGCGGCGCCCCACCGCCCGGGCGTCGGTGCCGGTCCGGGACACCTCCACCCGCCACCCGGCCCGTCCCCGGGAGGCGAAGTCCAGGGAGGCCACCGCCTTGGACACGTGGAACGGCTCGGTGTGCGTGACCGTGACGGC
>NZ_JBJJBV010000480.1:0-2440 GCF_045446735.1 Nocardiopsis protaetiae | reverse complement strand
CCTCAGCCCGGGCCGGGACCCGGATCAGAACATCGAGATGTGCACGTGGTCGAAGTGGTTCTCGGTGATGCTGCCGCGGTCGGCCATCGCACGCCAGTCGGTGTCGCCGCGGCGGACGTCCCAGATCTGCTGGCGGTAGATCACGTACATGATCCCCAGCCGGTCGGCGTTCTCGCGGGCCCACTCGGCGATCGCCCAGCCGCGCTCGACCTGGTCCTGGGAGGGCATCTGCCCGTTGCCGTTGACCATGAAGTCGCAGGCCCGGCCCTTGGGGTGCTCGCCGACGACCCAGCCGCCCACGGCCCGGTAGCAGCCGATGCCGCCGACCTCGCGGCCCTCGCCGAACTCGTCCTCGATCAGTTCGCGCATCTGCTGGGTGCGCGGGGTGACGTTGTAGGGGCCGCCCATCGGCTGGTTGGGGTGGTCCGCGATCAGCTCCTGGACCTCCTCGCGCCGCGCCTCCAGCTCCTCCAGGTCGGCCTCGGCCTCCTCCAGGGTCCCCTGGGCCGCCTCCTGGGCCTTCTCGTCCCGCTCCAGCGCCTGCTCCAGCTCGGCGATCTTGTCCTGGTTGCTCGACGCCAGGAAGTCGATCACCACGGCGCGGTCGATGATCTGGTCGGGGTCGGCGTCGACGAAGAGCGACATGGACGGGTCGATGCCGTTGCCGGTGTAGGAGGCGTACGCCAGGGTGCGGACCTGCTCCTTGGAGGCCTGGGCCTCCTCGGCGGTCTTCTCGGCCCGCTCGGTGGCGCGCTCGGCCTCCTGGATCACACCCTCCATGTCGCGCAGTTCGCCGTTGTACTCCTCGCCCAGGGCCTCCGCGCGCTGGCGCAGGGAGTCCATGCTCTCCGGCTCCATGGGCAGGGCCAGGGCCGGGGCCTGGGGCAGGGCGACGAGCGCCGCGGTCAGGGAGAGCGCGAGGGCGATGACGCGCGTCCGGCCGGCGCGGCGGCGCCGGGGCAGGGCGGAGGCGGCGTCGGCCAGGGTCTCGCGCCAGGTCGCGGCCGGCGGGTCGGGCGCCCAGAAATCGGCGAACTCGTCCACGCGGCTCTGGTCATCGGGGTGCACGGTGTGGTCGCTCCTCGGGCCCGCGCGCACCCGGGCACGGGGCGGGGCGGGCTCTGCTTCTCGTCGATCTCCCGGCCGGGGCCGCTCCCCGAGCACGGGGAGGAGGGGCGACGGGTGCGTCGCCGGGGACCGGGAGCCCGTGTCATCGCGAGCGGCGATCGGCGCTGGGCGATGGTAACGGGACGGTCATGAGTGTAGGCACTCCCGGAGCCATACGGGAGGGATCGGATGATTTCCGAACCGACAAATGGTGTGATGTGGCACAGATAACCCGCCCTGCGGGTGTGATTTCGGTGATCCGACCCGCCGCCCCATGGTTGAGTGGTGGGCGTGAAGGCTTCTGGACGGATCCCGGCGAAACCCACCGCCACCTGGGCGGACACCCCCACGGGGTGTCGTGGTCGCTGTTGTCGCCCGTCCGCCTGACCCCCGCCTCCTCCGGCGCCCGGGCCGACCGGTATCGGCCGGGCGGTAATTTCCGAGGATTTGTGCGCCCCGACCGCCGCACCGCCCACCACGGCGCGTCGCCTCCACCCGGTCCGGGACCGCTCCGTACGCTCTGACGTGGGCGTCGATCCCACGTCGAGCTTCTCCGCTTTTCCTGCGCGCCCGTCGCCGACCTCGGGCGCCCTGACCAACGTCGATGGGAAGACCGTTGATTGACGCAGTGGGCCTGCACAAGGTCTACAGGTTGAAGAAACACCGGGTGACCGCCTTGAACGGGGTCGACCTGCACGTGGAGCCCGGCGAGATCTACGGGGTCGTGGGCCAGAGCGGCGCGGGCAAGAGCACCCTGCTCCGCTCCGTCAACCTCCTGGAGCGCCCCGACGCCGGGACGGTCACCGTCGCCGGGGAGGAGCTCACCTCCCTGCGCGGGGCGCGGCTGCGCACCGCCCGCCGCGGCATCGGCATGGTCCACCAGCACTTCGCGCTGCTCTCCTCGCGCACCGTCGCGGGCAACGTCGGCTTCCCCCTGGAGGTCGCCGGTGTCGGCCGCGCCGAGCGCCGCGAACGCGTGGGCGAACTGCTGGACCTGGTCGGCCTGGGCGACAAGGCCCGCGCCTACCCGTCCCAGCTCTCCGGCGGCCAGAAGCAGCGCGTGGGCATCGCCCGCGCCCTGGCCTCCCACCCCAAGGTGCTGCTGAGCGACGAGGCCACCTCGGCCCTGGACCCGGCCACCACCGACTCGATCCTGGCCCTGCTGCGCCGCCTGCGCGACGAGCTGGGGCTGACGATCCTGCTGATCACCCACGAGATGGACGTGATCAAGAAGATCTGCGACTCCGCCGCGATCATGGAGAACGGCGAGTTCCGCGAGGCGGGCCGGGTGCTCGACCTCATCGGCACCCCCGGGTCGCTGCTGGCCCGCTCC
>NZ_JBJJBV010000048.1:0-29817 GCF_045446735.1 Nocardiopsis protaetiae | reverse complement strand
AGCCACCCGACCCTCCGCTCAAGCGACCCGACCCTCCGCTCACCCGCCCGGCAGCTCCCGCAGCATGCAGGTGAGCCGGGACGTGCACACCTTGCGCCCCTGGTCGTCGGTGATGGTGATGTCCCAGGTCGCCAGGGTGCGCCCCAGGTGCACCGGCGTGGCGACCCCGGTCACGTACCCCTCGGTGGCCGAACGGTGGTGGGTCGCGTTGATCTCGATGCCGACGGCGATTCGGCCGAACCTCTGGGCGTGCACGGTCGAGCCGATGGAGCCCAGGGACTCGGCCAGGACACAGGAGGCGCCGCCGTGCAGCAGGCCGAACGGCTGGGTGTTGTCCTTGACGGGCATGCGGCCCACGACGCGTTCGGCGGAGGCCTCGGTGATCTCGATGCCCATGCGCTCGCCCAGGCCGCCGCTGAGGGCACCACTGTCCAGCAGCTCCTGCATGCCCCCGGCTTCCTGCCCGCCCCCCGGCTCCCGCACGCCCCCGTCTTCCCCCGCGCCCTCAGGGCCCCGCATCCCCTCGGCACTCCCCGCGCCCTCGCGTCCCCGCATCCCCTCGGGTTCCGTCGTCATGGTGTTCCGCCTTTCCAGCTTTCCGGTCTCCCGGCTTTCCAACTTCCCGGCTTCCCGGTCTTCCGGCTTCCGGGTTTCCAGGCTCTCCAGCTCCCCGGTACGGGCCGTCACGGTCCTATTCCGGTCGGCCCTGTCGTGCTCGCGTGGCCGCGAAGTGTCCGCGTCGCATCCTAGGATTCACCTGTGGTGACCAATCGTGAGACCCCCGAGACATCGCAGGCCTCGCCGGCCTCGCAACCCGCGCCAGCCTCGCAACCCGCGCAACCCGCGCAGGCCGCGCAACCCGGCGGACGCCCCCGCCTTCTCCTCCTGGACGGCCACTCCATGGCCTTCCGCGCGTTCTTCGCGCTGCCGGTGGACAAGTTCGGCACCAGCACCGGGCAGGCGACCAACGCCGTGTACGGCTTCGCCTCGATGCTGGTCAAGCTGCTCAGAGACGAGGAGCCCACCCACGTCGCGGTGGCGTGGGACCTGTCGGGTCCCACGTTCCGCCACGAGGAGTACGCCGAGTACAAGGACGGCCGGTCCGAGACGCCGCCGGAGTTCCCCTCCCAGGTGCCGCTCACCCAGGAGCTGATGCGGCTCATCGGGGTGGCCAACCTGTCCTCTCCGGGGTTCGAGGCCGACGACGTCATCGCGACGCTGGCCCGCCTGGGCGGGGAGGCGGGCGCGGAGGTGCTCATCGCCTCCGGCGACCGGGACGCGTTCCAGCTGGTCACCGAGTCGTGCACGGTGCTGTACCCGGGCAAGAGCCTGTCGGACCTGCGCCGGATGGACCCGGCGGCGGTCGAGGAGAAGTACGGGGTGACCCCGCCGCGGTACCGCGACCTGGCGGCGCTGGTGGGGGAGAAGGCCGACAACCTGCCGGGCGTGCCGGGGGTGGGCCCCAAGACGGCGGCCAAGTGGATCGTCAAGTACGGGTCGCTGGACGGGCTGATCGAGCACATCGACGAGATCGGCGGCAAGGCCGGGCAGAACCTGCGCGATCACCTGGACGACGTGCTGCGCAACCAGCGGCTCAACCTGCTGGCCACCGACGTCGACCTGGGGGTGGGTCTGGACGACCTGCTGCTGGGCCGGGCGGACCGGGCGGGGGTGGACGCCCTGTTCGACAACCTGGAGTTCGCCTCCAACCTGCGCGAGCGCCTGTACGCGGTGGTGTCCCTGGACGAGGCGGCGGCCGCGGCCGCCGCCCCCGAGGGCGCCGGCGAGGGGTTCGAGGTCGACCTGACGGTGGCCGGGACCGGAACGCTGGCGGCCTGGCTGGCCGAGCACGCCGCCGTCGGCACCACCACCCCCGCCAACACCCCCACCACCACCGCCACCCCCACCACCACCACCGCCGACGTCACCGCGGCGGCCCCTGCCGGACTGGCCATCGACGGGACGTGGGGTGCCGGAACCGGCCGGGTGGACGGGCTGTCCATCGCGGTGGCCTCGGGCGCGGCGGTGTCGGTGGACACGTCGCTGCTGGACGCCTCCGACACCGAGGCGCTGGCGGCGTTCCTGGCCGACCCGGAGCGGCCGATCGCGGTGCACGAGTACAAGGGCGCGCTGCTGGCGCTGGGCGCCCACGGCTGGGACCTGGGCGGGGTGGTCAGCGACACCGCGCTGGCGGCGTACCTGGTGCAGCCGGGGCAGCGCCGCTTCGACCTGGTGGACCTGTGCCGCAAGTACCTGGGGCGGGAGCTGGAGGAGGATTCCTCCGGCGACCAGCTCACCCTGGACCTGGACGGCGGGGACGGCGGGGACGGCGACGGCCCCTCCGGCCGCTGGCACGCCCTGGCGGTGAGGGCGGCGGCCACCCGCGACCTGGCGGCGGTGCTGGCCGCGGAGGTGGACAAGCGGGGCGGCGCCCACCTGCTGAGCGGGGTGGAGCTGCCGCTGGTGCCGGTGCTGGCGCGCATGGAGCGGGCCGGGATCGCGGCCGACCGCGCCTACCTGGAGGAGTTGCAGGGCGAGTTCGCGGCGGCGGCGCGGTCGGCGGTGGAGCGGGCGCACGAGATCGTGGGCCGGGAGTTCAACCTGGGTTCGCCCAAGCAGTTGCAGCAGGTGCTCTTCGAGGACCTGGGGCTGCCCCGGACCAAGAAGATCAAGACGGGGTACACGACCGACGCCGACGCGCTGACCTGGCTGGCCACCCAGACCGACAACGAGCTGCCGGCGGTGCTGCTGCACCACCGCGACCAGACCAAGCTGCGCACCACGGTCGAGGGGCTCATCAAGACGGTCGCCGACGACGGGCGCATCCACACCACGTTCAACCAGACGGTGGCGGCGACCGGGCGGCTCAGCTCCACCGACCCCAATCTCCAGAACATCCCGGTGCGCACCGACGTGGGGCGGCGCATCCGGCGGGCGTTCGTGGTGGGGGAGGGCTACCAGGAGCTGCTCACCGCCGACTACAGCCAGATCGAGCTGCGGATCATGGCGCACCTGTCGCAGGAGAAGGCGCTGATCGACGCGTTCAACAGCGGCTACGACTTCCACGCGCAGATGGCGGCGCAGGTGTTCGGCGTCGCGGTGGAGGAGGTCGACGGCGAGGCCCGGTCGCGGATCAAGGCGATGAGCTACGGGCTGGCGTACGGGTTGAGCGCCTATGGGCTGTCGCAGCAGCTGGGTATCACCCCGGAGGAGGCGAAGAAGCTCATGGAGGACTACTTCGCGGAGTTCGGCGGGGTGCGCGACTACCTGAACGCGGTGGTGGAGGAGGCCCGCAAGGTCGGCTACACCGAGACGATGCTGGGCCGGCGCCGGTACCTGCCGGATCTGACCAGCGACAACCGCCAGCGGCGGGAGATGGCCGAGCGGATGGCGCTCAACGCGCCGATCCAGGGGTCGGCCGCCGACATCATCAAGGTGGCGATGCTGCAGGTCGACGCCGCGCTGGCCGAGAGCGGCGCTGCGTCCCGGGTGTTGTTGCAGGTGCACGACGAACTCGTCGTGGAGGTCGCGCCGGGCGAGCGGGAGGCGGTGGAAAACCTCGTGCGCCACGAGATGAGCACGGCCTATGATCTGCGTGTTCCGCTGGCCGTGTCGGTCGGCGGTGGACACAGCTGGCACGACGCCGCGCACTAGCGGCGGCGTGGACGCAGGAACAGGAAGGGGACGGTGACATGAACGCGGGTGCCGCCGAGGACGGCGGTCTGGTCGTGGGTCCGGTCACCGTTCCCGCCGACGCCCTGGCGTGGCGGTTCTCCCGCTCGTCGGGGCCGGGCGGGCAGCACGTCAACACCTCCGACACCCGGGTGTCGCTGTCCCTGGACGTGGCGGGGTGCGCGGCGCTGGGGCGGACCCGGCGCGAGCGGGCCCTGGAGCGGCTGGCGGGGCGGCTGGTGGGCGGGGTGCTGACGGTGTCGGTGCAGACGCACCGGTCGCAGGTCCGCAACCGGGTGGAGGCGCGGGAGCGGATGGCCGCTCTGCTGGCGGAGGCGATCGCGCCGCCGCCGCGCGAGCGCAAGGCGACGCGGCCCGGCCGGGCGGCCCGGCAGCGCCGGCTGGACGCGAAGAAGCGCCGCGGGGATGTCAAACGGTCGCGCTCTCGGCCGACCTCGGACTGACCGAAACCGGGGCGAGGGGTGTGCGGTGATGTCGCGTGACCGGTCCCGCACGGTCCGCACCGGCCGCTCCGGGGGGTCGCGCAACCCCTTTCGCGCAGGGGTGTCCACCCAGTTCACGGGTGACACCGCCCGCCAGTTGATCTTCACCTGTGCACTCGGGTACATTGCCGCCATTGCGATCTTCGCCGGGTTGGCGTTCGAGGGTTCCGATTGACCAGGAAGCCCTTGTCTCATATGCTGGCCGGAGCGTTGTGGGTTCGTGCGCCGTTCCATGTCTCCCGTCAGGGAGGCCGAGGGCGGCACCACCTAGGTCCACGTTTCTGGACCCGGCGGTCGGTCGCTGCGGAAGGCTCCTTTCCGCGGAGGCACCGTTCCTCTCCTTCACAGGATGATGGTTCGGCGGGCTCGGATCTGCGGCGTGCCCATCTTCTGAATCTGTCCGTATCCGGAGTCCACCCACAAATGACGAGCAGCACCGAGGCCACCTCGACACCCCAGGTAGCGGTCAACGACATCGGGTCCGAGGAAGCCTTCCTCGCGGCGATCGACGAGACCATCAAGTACTTCAACGACGGTGACATTGTCGAGGGCACCATCGTGAAGGTCGATCGAGACGAGGTCTTGCTCGACATCGGTTACAAGACCGAGGGTGTGATCCCGTCCCGGGAACTCTCGATCAAGCACGACGTCGACCCCGGTGAGGTCGTCGCCGTCGGTGACCAGGTCGAGGCCCTCGTCCTCCAGAAGGAGGACAAGGAAGGCCGTCTGATCCTGTCCAAGAAGCGCGCCCAGTACGAGCGCGCCTGGGGCACGATCGAGAAGATCAAGGAGGAGGACGGCGTCGTCACCGGCACCGTCATCGAGGTCGTCAAGGGTGGTCTCATCCTCGACATCGGCCTGCGCGGCTTCCTGCCCGCCTCCCTGGTCGAGATGCGCCGCGTCCGCGACCTGCAGCCGTACGTCGGCCGCGAGCTCGAAGCCAAGATCATCGAGCTGGACAAGAACCGCAACAACGTGGTCCTGTCCCGCCGTGCCTGGCTGGAGCAGACCCAGTCCGAGGTCCGCCAGACGTTCCTCAACACCCTCCAGAAGGGCCAGATCCGCAAGGGTGTGGTCTCCTCGATCGTCAACTTCGGTGCGTTCGTGGACCTGGGCGGCGTCGACGGCCTGGTGCACGTCTCCGAGCTGTCCTGGAAGCACATCGACCACCCGAGCGAGGTCGTCGAGGTGGGCCAGGAGGTCACCGTCGAGGTGCTGGACGTCGACATGGAGCGCGAGCGCGTCTCCCTGTCGCTGAAGGCGACCCAGGAAGACCCGTGGCAGCAGTTCGCCCGGACCCACCAGATCGGTCAGGTCGTCCCGGGCAAGGTCACCAAGCTCGTCCCGTTCGGTGCGTTCGTTCGCGTCGAGGAGGGCATCGAGGGCCTGGTCCACATCTCCGAGCTGGCCGAGCGCCACGTCGAGGTGCCCGAGCAGGTCGTCCAGGTCGGCACCGAGATCTTCGTCAAGATCATCGACATCGACCTCGACCGCCGCCGCATCAGCCTCTCGCTGAAGCAGGCCAACGAGAGCGTCTCGCCGGACCAGGTGGACTTCGACCCCACCCTGTACGGCATGGCCGCCGAGTACGACGAGCAGGGCAACTACAAGTACCCCGAGGGCTTCGACGCCGACACCGGCGAGTGGCTGGAGGGTTACGAGACCCAGCGCGACGAGTGGGAGCGCAGCTACGCCGAGGCTCAGACCCGGTTCGAGGCGCACCGCAAGCAGGTCGAGGAGGCCCGCGCGGCCGAGGCCGAGGCGGCCAACGCCCCGGCCGAGGCCGAGGAAGAGGACTACACCGGTGGGGCCCAGAGCTCCGGCGCCGGTGCGGACTCCGCCTCCAGCGGCGCCCTCGCCTCCGACGAGGCCCTGGCCGCCCTGCGCGAGAAGCTCGCCGGCGGCGAGGCCTGACCGGTTCGGTGAACCGGTCGGCGGGTCCCGTCCGCGGGACCTGACCGCCCGTCCGCAGGACTCTGCAGCACAGTGAAGGGCCGTCCCCGGCAGGGGGCGGCCCTTCGCCGTGTCCGGGGTCGGCGGGCGGATGGGCCGCCGGGTCGGCAGGGGTCAGCAGACGGTGCCGTCGGTGGCGGCGGTGGCGCGCAGCAGGTCCCGCAGCAGGTCGGTGTCCACCTTCTCCGGGCGGGAGAAGCGCAGGCACCCCTTGCCCATGTCCTGCCCGGCGAGCCGGTCGGCGAAGGCGTCCCGCACGTCCTGGCGCATCAGGTAGACCGAGATGTACCGCTTCTGGCTCGCGAACGCGATCTCCGCCTCCGCGGCCCCCCGCCGCCGATAGGTGGGCATGCCGTAGGCCATCACCTCCTCGAACCCGGGCAGCTCGCCGCGGCACAGGTCCCGGACGGCCGTCAGGACGTCCCTGCGCTCCTCGGGCACCTGGGCCAGGTAGTCGTCGACGCTGGTCGCCTTGCTCGTCACCATGGTCCCGACACTACGCCGCACCGGTGTCGGTCGGACTAGTCTCGTGCCGTGCCCCGGCGGGCGGGGCGTGTGAGGAGACGGCGTGTTCGAGATCCACCCGGCCACCCCCGCCGACGCGGGGGAGATCCACACCCTGCAGCGGGCGGCGTTCGTCGACGAGGCTCAGGCCTACGGGGACCCGTTCATCCTGCCGCTGACCGAGACCCTGGAGCGGGTGGAGCGGCTGCTGGCCGACCCCGACACCCTGGTGCTCAAGGCCGTCGAGGGGCACCGGATCATCGGGGCGGTGCGCGCCCAGGTCACCGGCACCACCGGGGTGGTGGGCCGGCTGGCGGTGGCCCCGGACCGGCGGCGGCGCGGGGTGGCGGCCGCCCTGCTGGAGCGGGTGGAGGGCGCGCTGCGGGAGCGCCGCCCCGACCTGGCGGCGCTGACCCTGTTCACCGGTGCGCAGAGCGCGCAGAACCAGCTGCTGTACCGGCGGGCGGGGTACGCGGTGACGCACCGGGAGCGGGTCGCCGACCACCTGGTGATGGTGCACATGCGCAAGGAGCTGGCGGCGGTCACCCCCGGCTGACCGGGAGGGCGCGCGCCCACCCGGTCGCGGCCGGGAGCCAGAGCGCGGGGGCGGTGAGCAGCAGGTAGAACGCGGCCGTGGCGTCTCCCGGCGCCTCGAACAGCCAGGGCGCGGCCCACCATGCGATCGCCTCCCAGAACTCGTACGACTCCCAGGCGGCCCAGGGCAGGAACACGAGCATGAGGACGCAGGGCTCCACGAGATGCCACCGGTTCCACTCCGGCCGGTGGCCGCGCAGGTAGGAGCCGAGGCAGAAGGAGATGCCCAGGGCCGGCGCCAGCAGCAGGAACAGCACGGTCCCCGTGGCGGCGTCGTTCAGGGCCGCCCAGGCGGCGCCCAGCGCCGCCAGCCCGCCCAGGGCGTACGCCAGGCGCAGGAGCGGCCCGGCCCGCCCGGCCCGCCTCGGGGCGGTGGAGCCGCCGGGCCCGTCCAGCCGCGATCCGGACGGCCCGGGCCGTTGCGGGGTGTCGGCGCCGAGCTCGTCCAGGTGCGGCTCGGTGCGCCCGGGTTGCTGCCGGGCGGTGGCGGTGCCGGGTACGCGCGGGCGCGGTCCGGTCCGTCCGGATCGCACCGGGGCGGTGTCGACGGCGGGCTCGCGCAGGATGCGCTCCACGCACGGCCGGAGCCGGCGCAGGTGGGCGTCGCGTTCGTCGGTGAGGGCTCGCACCGCCCGGTGCGGGTCACCCCGGTCGTGGGCGGCGCGGGCGGCCCGCTGGGCGTTCAGGACCGCGCGGGCGTGCCGTACGAAGGCGACGGCGTCGGTGATCCCCGGTTCCACGGAGGGGAGGACGAACCGTCCGTCGCGGTGCAGCTCCCGGCGGACGCGGCGGGCGCGCAGCACCAGGGCCCGGGCGGCCCGCCACTCGTGGGCGCGCAGCCGGTCCAGGAGGCCGTCGGGGTCGGGCAGGGGGGCCGAGGCGCGCCGCAGCTCCCCGCAGAGGTCGACGGCGGCGCGCAGGGTCTCCAGGGCCCGTTCGCGCGAGTGCAGGGTGCGGGTGGCGTACAGGCCGCCCGGCGCCTCGTCGGGTACCCAGGGGGAGCCCGGCAGCAGGTGGGGCGCGACGTGGTCGACGCGGTGGACGGAGCGGCGCCCGCGCGCCCAGAGGTTCGCGCCGACCAGGGCGGCCAGGGCGAGCCCGGCCGCGAGCAGGGCGGACCCGGCGCCGGGGCCCGCGATCTGGTCCCGGACGGCGGCGTGCAGCAGGTGGGCGGCCGCGGCGCAGACCGCGGCCAGTGGCACGGCCAGTGCGGTGAACAGGGCCGGGGCCGTCCACCGCGGCGCCCCCAGGGCGGCGGAGAACGTGCGGGGCCGGGCGTACACGGCGACCGCGCCCGCGTAGACCGCCGCCCCCAGACCCAGCAGGGCGCCGCCCGCCCAGGACGGTGCCGGGGCGAGCAGGGCGGCCGAGGCCGCGGCCGGCAGGACGGCGGCCGACCACAGGTGGGCGCGCACCGGGTCGGGCGGGTTGAGCGCACGCGCGGGGGCGGTCAGGCCGTCGAGCCGGGCGGTGATCCGGGCGACCCGCTCCGGGGACAGGTCGGGGCGGACGGTCGGGCGGGGCGTGGTCACCTGGGGCTCCGTGGGGGCGGGGACGTCGCGGGGGCGTTCGATTGGTTAGGGTCGGCGCATGCTGAAAGTGGGACTCACAGGGGGGATCGGCTCGGGCAAGAGCGCGGTCTCCGCGGAACTGGCCGGGTACGGCGCGGTGGTGATCGACGCCGACGCCATCGCCCGCGAGGTGGTGGAGCCGGGCACGCCCGGTCTGGCGGCGGTGGTCGAGGAGTTCGGGGAGGGTGTGCTCACCCCGGACGGCAGCCTGGACCGGGCCCGACTGGGGGAGATCGTGTTCGCCGACGAGGCGAGGCTGGCGCGGCTCAACGCCATCGTGCACCCGCTGGTGGGGGAGCGCAGCGCCGAGCTGATGGCGCGGGCCGAGGCCGACGGCGTTCCGGTGGTGGTGTACGACGTGCCGCTGCTGGTGGAGAACGGCCTGGAGCCGCTGTACGACGTGGTGGTGGTCGTCGACACCCCCGACGAGGAGCGGGTGCGGCGGGTGTCCGAGACGCGCGGCATGGACCCCGGGCAGGTGCGGGCGCGGATCCGGGCGCAGGCCGACCGGGAGACGCGGTTGGCCGCGGCGGACCTGGTGGTGGACAACTCCGGTTCGCGCGAGCGGCTCACGGAGCGGGTCGCGGCGCTGTGGAAGGAGCTGCTGGCCCGGGCGTCCTGACCGCGGACGGCGCGGACGGCGCGGGTGTCCTGGCCGTGGACGGCCCGGGTGTCCTGACCACGGATGGCGCGGACGTCCTGACCGCGGACGGCGGCGGTGGCCCTCAGCCATGTCCGGGGCGGGGCGCGGCGCCGTCGGGTTCCGCGTGCTCCGGTGCCAGGGTCACGGGGGCCGGCGGCGGGCCCAGGGGTGTGCCGCCGGGGGGTACCGCCGACTCCCGGCGCAGGGTGCGGGCCAGCGCGGTCGCCTCGTCGAGGTAGGTGGCGGCGAACCGGTCCGGGTCGTGGGCGGCCTCCTCGGCCAGCGCGCCGAGCCGGATGAGGGTGCTCACCCGGGCCAGCCATGCGGGGCTCACCCCGGGGGTGGGGCGCCGGGTGCCGTCGACGCGCCACCGGTGGACGTCGCGGACGGTCTTCCATTCCTGTGCGCGCATCAGGGCGAGGGCCTGCCGGGGCTCCCCGGCCCCCGTCAGGACGCGGGCGGCTTCGGCGACGTGGTCGGTCGCGTGCTGGAGGAGCACCAGGTAGGGGGTCTCCGGCCACAGCACGGCCGGGCGGCCCCCGCGGGGCGGCAGGTAGGGGTACAGGTCCCGGCGGGTGTCGGGGGAGCGCGGCGGGGCGCCGACGGCCTCCAGCAGGTCGATGACGCTCCGGTGGCGCAGGAGGTGCCCGAGGACGAGCACGGCCAGGGCGACGAGTGCGAGCAGGAGCGCACCGCCGGTGTTCTCGGGGGCCTGCGGGAACACCCGGTGTACGCCCGCCTTGGCGGCCTCCCCCAGGAACACGGCCGTGAAGGTGATGAGGGGTGCGCCGACGACGAGGGTCGCGATGGCGTACCCGGTGGGGCCGTCCTCGGCCCCCGCCGCGCCGTAGATGAAGGCGAAGGTGCCCATGAGGATGCCGAAGACCACCATGGCGGCGAGCGTGGCGTCGGGGCCGGGGAGGGCGAGCAGTAGGGCGGCACCCGCCAGGAGCACCAGCGCAACGACACGGAACGGGGTGAACAGGCGCGCGGGCGCGTACCGGTCGGGCGCTCCGGAGATCACGGGCTCCAGGGGCGTGGCGTCGGGGTCGTGGTCGGGCGCGGGCGTGACGCGGGCTTGCATGGGTGTCGCCTCGGTGTCGGTGTCGGTGTCGGTGTCGGGTTGCGGGGGCCGGTGGCCGGTGGCCGGGGTGGTGGCGAACGAACGCGGGAGGGCGTTCGTCCGCCGGTGCGTCAGGCGGGGGCGGCCGTCTCCGGATCCTCCGGTCGTATCGATCCGGCCGGCGGGCGCACGCCGCCGACGCCGGTGGCGGCGAGGGTCCAGCAGACCAGGGCGGCCAGGCCGTAGAGCCCGGCGGTGACGACGTCCCCCTGGGCGGCGGCCGCGGCCTGCGGGGCCGACTGCTCGAACAGGTAGGTCAGGCCGTTGTGGAGGAGCCCGGACAGCGAGGCGCCGACGGCGAGGCCGACCAGGGCGCCGCCCGCCAGGACCGGACGCGAGGTCTCAAGGTCGTGCCGCAGGTTGCTCCACACGATGAAGGCGCTCAGGGCGATCGCGCACAGGGCCGCCAGCTGCGGGAAGGCGTACGGCAGGGACAGGGCGGACAGCCCGCCGGCCACCAGGCCCAGGCCCAGGACCGCGGTGATCACCCGGGACAGGGGCCGGGCCCGCTGCCGTGGCCCGAAATACGCGATCTGTGCGTGGATCTCCTCCATTTCCCGCACGTGCTCGTCGAGTTCGCGCAGCCGTTCTCCCTCTTCGCGCTCCCATCGCCGTAGGCGTGCCTCCGCTTCCCCGTCGGCCTCGGGGTCCGCCGCGGCCTCCTCCTCGACCATGCGCCGGAACTCGCGTACCCGGGCCAGGTAGGCGGCGCGGTACCGGTCGGGTTCCCGGACGGTCTGCTCGGCCAGCGTGCCCAGGGCGGTGAGTCGGCCGATCTCCTCCAGCCACTCCTCGTCCTCGGTCGGTTCGAAGTCCTCGACGTCCTCTTCCGGGGGCATGGTTCTGAGGTGGTTGACCGCGCAAACGTGCAGCCACTCCATCCGGCGCATCATGTCGGTCGCCCATGCGGCGTCCTCGTCGGGGGTGAGGACGTGCTCGGCCTCGGCGGTGTTGTCGGTGGCCCCCTGAAGGAGGAGCAGGTAGGGGGTCTCCGGCCAGGCACCGGGTGCCTCCCCTTCCCCGGGCTCGGGGTGGGGGTGGAGGTAGGGGGCGTTCATGAACGCGAGCAGGGGGTCGTTCCGTACCTCCGCCGGCAGGTCCTCGGAATCGAAGTCGAAATCGGGGTCGTGGTCGGGGTTGGGGGTGGGGCGGGTGCGCATGGGGCCGCCTCGGCGTTGAGGGCGGTCGGGGGACGGGGTGCCGGAGCGGGCGGCCTCAGGAGGGATGTGCCCCGATGATGTCCGATGACGGGACCGGTCAAACGGGGATGACCGCTACCGGCCGCGCCACGGCCGCCGAACCGGCACCGCTACCGGTCGCCTCGCATCCGCCGAACCGGCACGCCGGAGCACGCCCCCGGCCGACGTTCCGCGCGTGGCCCGCCGCGGAGCCTGCCGGGATCCGGTACGGAGCCGCCCGGTGCGAGGCCCGCCGCAGGGCCCGGGACCGAGCCGACGGTGTCCTGGCACGAGACACGGTGCGGAGCAGCCCGGCACGGGGTCCGGTGCCCGTCGCTGTGCAACCTGGCGCGAGGCCCGGTGCGGGGCCGATGGGGTCTCGGCGCGGGGCCCGGCGCCTGGCAGCCCGGCACGGAGTCCGGTGGGTGCCCGCCACGTGCAGCCCGATGCGAGGCCCGGCACGGAGCCGATGGGGTCTCGGCGCGGGGCCCGGTGGGAAAGGCCTCAGTCCTCCGTCGGCTGCGGGGCCGCGGGCTCGGGGGACCGGGCCCGGCGTGGTCGGGGGATGTCCAGGGGCTCGCGGGGCGTGTCCTCGGCCTCGGGGTGCAGCGCGGCCGACAGCGAGGACCCGGCGTCCACGGCCTCGCGGACCAGTTCCTCCCGGACCGAGTGGGCGGCCCGCACGCTGAGCAGGCTGTCGTCGATCTCGTCGGTGTGCATGGCGCCGCGCGCGGTGGTCAGGGCCAGGTCGGCGTACTCGGCGGCGCGGTCGGCGATGGCCTGGCACTGCTCCCACTCGCGGTGGGCGGTCACCGCGGCGTGCACGCGCTCGCCGTAGTCGGCCAGGACGGTGATGCGCTCGGCCAGGGCGGTGTGGGCGCGGGCGACCGCCTCCTCCTGTGGCTGCAGGGCCCGCGTGACCTGTCTGGACACCGCCTCGCGCTTGCGCTGGACCAGCTCGCGGCGCAGGGCGCGCAGCCGCAGCAGCTCCTGCGACATGCGCCATTCCTCCTCGCGGAGCAGGGGCAGGGTGTGGGCGGCGTCGAAGGACGCGCCCAGCACGCGGGTGCCCTCCTCGACCCGGTCGGTGGCCTGCTGCAGGCGGGCGAACAGGTGGGCCTCGGGCTCCTCGTGCCGGGTGGCGTAGCTGTAGGGGCGGCCGAAGTCCTCGGGCAGGACGTACCGCCTGCGGTTCTCCGAGGCCAGCCGGGGCAGCATGCCCGGGCGCATGATGGCACCGGCCCCGCCGCCGGCGACGACGAGGTAGAGGGCGGCGGCGGAGGCGCTGCCGGGGACGGCGGCGGCCACCGGTTCCAGGACGTTGCCCAGGACCAGGTGGCCGGTCAGGACGGTGGCGGCGGACAGCGGCAGCGCCCAGAAGCCGTGCATGAGCAGGTCGGCCCAGTCGTCGGAGAGCGAGCCGCGGTCGGAGATCAGGCCCAGGACGGTGGCGGTGACGAGGAGGCACAGCAGGGCGATGAGCGGGGTGGCCGCACCGGGCACGAGCAGCGCGACCGCGGCCAGGGAGGTGCCGCCGGCGGCGGTGAGCGCGGCGCCGCGGCGCCAGGTGAGCCGTGAGGAGGGGCCGACCGAGTCCGGCAGCAGCCGCTCGGGATGGGCGCGCAGGCGGGTGATCGTCCGGCGCGGCAGGGTCGGATCGAAGGTGGGTCGGGAGGGATGGGACACGGCTGGCACCTCTATTCCGGGGGCACCGTTGTGCCGGGGGCACAGTGCGCTGAACTTGATGGTAACCCCGGGGTCCCTGCCCGGTCAGGGGTCTTCGGCGGCCTGTGGACAACCGCCCTTCCCGGTGGCGGCGTCGGCCCCGGCCGAACCGGCGGCTCCGACCCCGTCCCGCCCGGTTCCGGCGGCCCCACCGGCTCCGGCCTCACCAAGGTCCGCGTCGTCGTCCGCGCCCAGGCCGGTGTCGGCGGTCAGCCTGCGGGCGCGGGCCAGGGCCTCGCGGGCCAGCCGGACCCGGACGGCGAACGCGGCCTCGGCCTCCAGCCGGTCGAAGCCCAGCGCGGAGGCGGGAAGCGTGGTGTTCTCCGAGGTCAGGGCGAGTTCGATGTAGTGCTCGTGGCGGTCGGCGATGTCCAGGAGCTGGCGCCGTTCGGCCCGCCGGACCAGGGGTTCCTCGACGCGGGCGGCGGCGTCGGCGAGGGCGTCGATACGGCTGTCGACGATCTCCAGGGCGCGGGCGGCCGAACGCAGCCCGGCGGCGGCCGTGCTGGAGGCGCCGGCGGGGGCGCCGAGGGTCGCGCGGTGCAGCAGGGCGCCCAGCAGGGTGCGCCGGGCGGGCGGGGGCGGCGGGCCGTGTTCGTCGAGGACCCGTTGGTTCTTCATGCGGATCCCGCGGATGCGGTACAGGTCCCGGGCGGTCTCCCACCGCGTCTGCCGGGCGTCGGCGAGGATGCCGTCGAGGTCGGTGCAGGGTTCGAGTTCGTCGACGGCCGCGGCGATCCGGTCGACGGTGCGCTGCACGCGCATGTAGCGGTCGGCCTCGGGTTCGGCCGCGGGGTCCCACATGCCGCTGACGATGCCCAGGTCGTAGGGGAGCAGGTGGTCGTGGACGTGGCGGCCCGCGGGCGGCCGGTCGGGGTCCACGACCAGGACGCGGGAGGCCATGCGGTGCAGGGCCCGGCCGATGAGCCGGGTCAGGCCGATCAGGCCCAGGTTGACGGCGGTGAACATCGCCGCCACGACCAGGGTGGACTCCAGGTAGTAGGGATAGGTGTCCACGATCGCCACCACCGCGAGGGAGGCGGCGAACAGCGGGGGGAGCGTCACCAGGGCGACGGAGAGCGCCATCGCCGTGGTGAGCCGGTCCTCCCGGACCGGGGTTCCGGGCTCGCCGCGGAAGAGGTGGTACCAGGTCCGGCCCAGGCCGCCGCCCGCGATCAGGGCCACCGGGGCGCTGCCGATGACGAACCCCAAGGGGTGCGCCGCGCTCACCAGGAACGCGCCGGCGAGCAGGGCCGCGGTGCCTGTGCGGTGCAGCGGCCAGGGACGCCCGGCGCGGGGGTCGGGGCCGCCGGGCGGGGGCGGGTCGGGTCGGGGCCGGTGGACCGGGCGGGGGCGGTCCTGGGGGAGCGGGGCCATCTGCCACCTCGGGGGTCGTCCGGTCCCCCAGGGTAGGCGGAGGTCCCGCCCCGGCGGGGCGGCGCGTCCGCTTCCGGCCGCGGGATGTCGGAGGCGGTCGGTAGCGTTAGGAGGACGGGGATCCGTGTGCGCGGGGCCGGGTCCCGGGCGACGAGGGGATGAGGGCGACGTGCGACCGGTCACCGAGATCAAGCGCAGTGAGAACCCGTTCGAGGTGGTCTCGGACATGCGGCCGGCGGGCGACCAGCCCAAGGCGATCGAGGAGATCACCCGGCGGGTGCGGGGCGGCGACCCGCACACGGTGCTGCTGGGCGCGACCGGTACCGGCAAGACGGCGACGGTCGCCTGGACCGTCGAGCAGTTGCAGCGGCCCACGCTGGTGATGCAGCCCAACAAGACGCTGGCCGCGCAGTTCGCCAACGAGCTGCGGCAGATGCTTCCCAACAACGCGGTCGAGTACTTCGTGTCGTACTACGACTACTACCAGCCCGAGGCGTACGTCCCCCAGAGCGATACCTACATCGAGAAGGACTCCTCGATCAACGACGAGGTGGAGCGGCTGCGCCACTCGGCGACCAACTCGCTGCTCACCCGCCGGGACACGATCGTGGTGGCGTCGGTGTCGTGCATCTACGGCCTGGGCACGCCGCAGGAGTACGTGGACCGGATGGCGCAGCTGTCGGTGGGCATGGAGGTGGACCGCGACGACCTGCTGCGCCGCCTGGTGGAGATGCAGTACACCCGCAACGACGTGGCGTTCACCCGGGGCACGTTCCGGGTGCGCGGCGACACGATCGAGATCATCCCGGTGTACGAGGAGCTGGCGATCCGCATCGAGATGTTCGGTGACGAGATCGAGCGGCTGCTCACCCTGCACCCGCTGACCGGCGAGGTGCTGGGGGAGAGCCGGGAGATGTTCATCTTCCCCGCCTCGCACTACGTGGCCGGCGAGGAGCGCACCGCGCGGGCGGTGGGGACGATCGAGGCGGAGCTGGGCGAGCGGCTGGCCGAGCTGGAGGGGCAGGGCAAGCTGCTGGAGGCGCAGCGGCTGCGCATGCGCACCACCCACGACCTGGAGATGATCCGCCAGCTGGGGTCGTGCTCGGGCATCGAGAACTACTCGCGGCACTTCGACGAGCGCCCGCCCGGCAGCGCCCCCCACACGCTGCTGGACTACTTCCCCGACGACTTCCTGCTGGTGCTGGACGAGTCGCACGTGACGGTCCCGCAGATCGGGGCGATGTACGAGGGCGACGCCTCCCGCAAGCGGACCCTGGTGGACCACGGGTTCCGGCTGCCGTCGGCGCTGGACAACCGGCCGCTGAGGTGGGAGGAGTTCACGAAGAGGATCGGGCAGACGGTGTACCTGTCGGCGACCCCGGGCCGCTACGAGCTGCGCCAGAGCGGCGGCGACGTGGTGGAGCAGGTCATCCGCCCGACCGGGCTGGTGGACCCGGAGGTGCTGGTCAAGCCGACCGAGGGGCAGATCGACGACCTGGTGCACGAGATCCGGGTCCGGGCCGAGCGCTCCGAGCGGGTGCTGGTCACCACGCTCACCAAGAAGATGGCCGAGGACCTCACCGACTACTTCGCGGAGCTGGGCATCCGGGTGCGGTACCTGCACAGCGAGGTGGACACGCTGCGCCGGGTGGAGCTGCTGCGGGAGCTGCGGGTCGGCGAGTTCGACGTGCTGGTCGGCATCAACCTGCTGCGGGAGGGCCTGGACCTGCCGGAGGTGTCGCTGGTGGCGATCCTGGACGCCGACAAGGAGGGCTTCCTGCGGTCGGAGACCTCGCTGATCCAGACGATCGGCCGGGCGGCGCGCAACGTCGCCGGCCAGGTGCACATGTACGCCGACAACATCACCGATTCGATGAGGGCCGCGATCGAGGAGACCAACCGGCGCCGTGCCAAGCAGGTGGCGTACAACACCGAGCACGGGATCGACCCGCAGCCGCTGCGCAAGCAGATCGCGGACATCCTGGACTCCCTGAACAGGGAGGACGTGGACACCGAGGAGCTGATGGCGAGCGGGTACCGCGGCGCGGGCGCGGCGGCCAGGGCCCCGGTCCCGGCGCTGGGGGAGCGCGGTGTGGACGCGGCGAACATGCCGCGGGCGGAGCTGGCGGGCCTCATCGACCAGTTGAGCGCGCAGATGCACCAGGCGGCGGCGGACCTGAGGTTCGAGCTGGCGGCCCGGCTGCGGGACGAGATCGGGGAGCTCAAGCGCGAATTGCGCGGTATGGACGCGGCCGGAACCCCTTGAGCCGTCGGGCTTCCCGCCCGTTTCTGTCTCGGCGAGGACACGGTGGTGCAACGATCGGGTCGCGTAGTTACCTCCGCGTGACATAATCTTGGTCTTGCGCAGGATGTATGTCGCAATTGCCGGATGGATCCGGGTGTGGGGGAAACGATGAGGGCTCGACTCCAGGTGGCCGCCGGCGGCGCCGTGCTGCTCGGCACCATGCTGACCGGGTGCGGTCTGGCCTTCGGGCGCGAGGAGGTCGAGGGCCCCGACCTGCCCCCCGGGGCCGACGCCGTCACGATCCCCGAGGAGAACGTCAACGCCGACGACGTGCTCATCGTCGTCGACGACGGCTCGGAGATCCACGAGGAGTGCGCGGGCCGCGAGGTCGTGGTCTCGGCCAACGACGCCGTCGTGGTGCTGGACGGCTCCTGCGGCGTGGTCCGCGCCACCGGCCGCGGCTCCACCGTCGACGTCGGCTCGGCCGACAAGATCGTGCTGGTCGGGGTGGACAACACGATCTCCTTCGCGGGGGGCGAGCCCACCATCGTCAACCAGGGCCGCAACACCACCGTCGCCGAGGGCGGCGTCGCCCAGGAATGACCCGGCGCGGTACCCCGCCGCGGCGGTCCGGATACGGTGGTCCATGGCGGAACCCCGTACCACAACGGGAATCCGTGTCGGTGGATTGACCGCCCCGCCACCTGAGAGTGACCTTGGATCGGTTACGGTGGTCAGCGTCCACGTCCGCTTTGCGGCGGGCGGGGATGACGGATCGGGCGGATGCCACCACCGAGGGTGAACTTTCGGTGTCGGTCGGCTGTATCGTTCCCCCGCCCGACTCTGAGACGGTACGGTCGTTTCGTCCCGCTCGCGTCGAGGCGGCACGGCGGCGGGGTGGACACGTGAGACCCGCTAGGGGAGGGGTGGATGAGCGGTTATGTCGCACGGGTGCGACATGATGAGTCGCCCGGGGGCGATGCGGGCCTTGACCCGCTGGTGCGGTCCGCCGCCCAGCGCTGGGCGGCCGCTGACTCCCTGCTGCCCGAACCGGTGAGCTTCGCCGCCGACTCCTACCCCCTGCTGACCGTCAGCGACGAGGACGGCCGCACGGTCGCCGCCGGCGCCATGCACTACACCTGGTACCAGCCCGGCGAGGTCGGCCGGATCTGGGGCGTGCCCGACCAGCACTGGCTGACCCCCATCGTCGGCGGCCCCGAGCCCGCCCGCGCCCTGGACTCCCTGCTCACCAGCTGGCGCGACCAACTGGAGGACCTGCCCACCGGCACCGGCTCGGAGTCGGCCGCCCTGGTGAGCTGGCCCGCCCGCGACGTCTGCGGCATCGCCCCGCTCCAGCGCCACGGCCTACAGCCCTACACCGTGCTCGCCGCCCGCCAGCGCCGCCGGGGCGTGCCCCCGTCGCTGCCGCCGCGCGACGTCACCATCCGCCTGGCCGACCGCAGCGACCTCACCCAGGTGGTGGGCCTCCTCATGGAGGAGCACCGCTACGAGCAGCACTTCGGCGGCGTGTTCCTACAGCCCGACACCGCCGAGCAGACCCGCAAGGTGGCCGCCCGCGCCCTGGAGCGGGACCGCTCCTGGATCTGGCTGGCCGAGCGCCGCGGCCGCGCCGTGGGCCTGCTGTGGGTGTCCCCGCCCGAGCGCTCCCGCTGGGCCAAGTCCCTGGTCAAGGCGCGCCCCATCGCGCACATCGGCTACGGGGTGGTCACCGCCGCCGAACGCGGCAACGGCATCGGCACCGCCCTGGTCGGCCAGGCCCACCAGGCGCTGGACAGCCACGGGGTGGGCGTCTCGGTGCTCAACTACGCGGCCATGAACCCGCTGTCGGGCCCCTTCTGGCACCGCATGGGCTACCGCCCGGTCTGGACGACCTGGGAGATCCGCCCCGCCCTCGCCCTGCGCTGACCGACTCCGCACCACGCCGACCGGCCCCGCCGCCGCGCCCCCGCGGCCCGCTCGGCTAGCCTGTGCGCGAACGCAAGGGCGCGTGGTGAGGGGGCAGGGCCATGACCGTGGACGACCGGGGGCCGGTGGACGGCGAGCACGTCGAGATCGTCGAGGTGGGGCCGCGCGACGGGCTCCAGAACGAGGCGAGGGTGCTCTCGGTCGAGGACCGGATCGCGATGATCGACCGGGCCGCCGACGCGGGCGTGCGCCGGATCGAGGCGGTCAGCTTCGTCAACCCCAAGCGGGTCCCGCAGATGGCCGGGGCCGAGGAGATCATGAAGGGCGTGCGGCGCACCCCGGGCGTCTCCCACATCGGACTGGTCCTCAACCGGCGCGGCCTGGACCGCGCGGTGGAGGCCGCGGTGTCGGAGGTGAACGTGGCGGTGCCCGCCACCGACGGGTTCAGCGTCCGCAACCAGGGCAGCACCGTCGACGAGATGCTCGACGCGCTGGCCGACATCGACCGGGCCCTGGAGGGCACCGGCATCCCGCTGAGCGTCACCGTGTCGACGGCGTTCGGCTGCCCCTTCGACGGCGAGGTGTCCACCGAACGCGTGGTGGAGGTGGTGCGGCGCATCGCCGACACCTCCGCGGTGGAGATCGCGCTGGCCGACACCATCGGCGTGGGCGTGCCCCGCCAGGTCACCGAGCTCGTGGGCGCGGTGGCCGCGGTCGCGGGTGAGCGCGCGCTGCGCTGCCACTTCCACAACACCCGCAACACCGGGTACGCCAACGCCTGGGCGGCAGTGGAGGCCGGGGTGCGGGTGCTGGACTCCAGTGTGGGCGGGTTCGGCGGCTGCCCGTTCGCGCCCGCCGCGACCGGCAACATCGCCACCGAGGACCTGCTGTACCTGTTGCACCGCAGCGGGCTGCACACGGGGGTGAGCCTGTCGGGAGCCGCCGCCCTGGGCGACTGGACGGGCGAGCGCCTGGGCAAGGAGCCCCCGGCCTACCTGGGCCGCGCCGGGAACTTCCCCGCCTGACCGCCGCCCCCGCCGGCAGGTGGCGGTGGAGCGGCCGGAGACGGCATCCGCCCGACCACGCACGCCGGCCCCGCCGGGAGCACTCCGCCGGGACCGTCGCCGCCAGGACCCCGCAAGCACCTGGGAGCCGCGGCGCCCGACCGGCGCCGACCGCCCGAACACCGAGGCCGGTGCGGCCCGGGCGGCCCCGACGACCGTCCGCATGCCGGTGTGCCGGCCCCTCCGGCCGATGGCGCCGGTGGCCGGTCGTGCCTCGGCGGACGCCTCCCGCGGCGGGGCGGGTGCCGGTGCACGTGTGTGAGCGGTGTGACGGGTGGGGCGGGTGTGGCGAGTGGACGCGGCGGCGTGTGGTGTTCGTCGCGAACGGCGGGCGGCGGCGCGACCGCGGGCGGGGGTAGCGAACCCCGGCGGGAGGGCGTTCCCGGGCCGGTGACGCAGACGACACGCCACCCCGAACCGGCGCACCGGCCGGTAACCCCGGGGATCGCCGCAGGTCGCGGTGGGAACACCGGCCCCGGGAGCGGCGTTCTGCGGATGTGGTCCCGCGGGGGCCTGTTATCCTGGTGCCCCGTGGATGTCCTGCGCACCGAGCGATGATCCCACCGCTGCCGGAGCCGGACCGCCGCACGGCCGCTCTGGCTCCTCCGAGCCCGCCGTAGCCACTCAACCCACGGGAGCAACACTTTGGCATCCGCCGCGAGTACCAAGCACCTTTTCGTTACTGGCGGCGTCGCCTCCAGTCTTGGCAAAGGCCTCACCGCCTCCAGCCTGGGCCGCCTCCTGAAGTCGCGCGGCCTGCGGGTCACCATGCAGAAGCTGGACCCGTACCTCAACGTGGACCCCGGCACGATGAACCCGTTCCAGCACGGCGAGGTGTTCGTCACCGACGACGGCGCCGAGACCGACCTGGACGTGGGCCACTACGAGCGCTTCCTCGACACCGAGCTGTCGGCGACCGCCAACGTCACCACCGGGCAGATCTACTCCAGCGTCATCGCCAAGGAGCGGCAGGGCGCCTACCTCGGCGACACCGTGCAGGTCATCCCGCACATCACCAACGAGATCAAGTCGCGCATCTACGCGATGGACGACCCCGAGGTCGACATCGTCATCACCGAGATCGGCGGCACGGTCGGCGACATCGAGTCGCAGCCGTTCCTGGAGGCGGTCCGCCAGATCCGCCACGAGATCGGCCGGGACAACTGCTTCTTCCTGCACGTCTCGCTGATCCCGTTCCTGGGCCCCTCGGGCGAGATGAAGACCAAGCCGACCCAGCACTCGGTCGCCGCCCTGCGCAGCATCGGCATCCAGCCCGACGCCATCGTGTGCCGCTCGGACCGGCCCATCACCCAGAGCCTGAAGTCCAAGATCAGCCTCATGTGCGACGTGGACGAGGCGGGCGTGGTCTCCACCCCCGACGCCCCGTCCATCTACGACATCCCCAAGGTGCTGCACCGCGAGGGCCTGGACGCCTACGTCGTGCGCCGCCTGGGCATGCCGTTCCGCGACGTGGACTGGACCGAGTGGGACTCGCTGCTGCGCCGCGTGCACCAGCCCGACCACGAGGTCACCATCGCCATGGTCGGCAAGTACATCGACCTGCCCGACGCCTACCTGTCGGTCTCCGAGGCGCTGCGCGCCGGCGGGTTCGCCACCGACACCCGGGTGAACATCCGCTGGGTCGCCAGCGACAACTGCGCCAGCCCCTCGGGCGCGGCCGCCGAGCTGGACGGCGTCGACGGCATCCTCATCCCCGGCGGGTTCGGCGTGCGCGGCATCGAGGGCAAGATCGGCGCCATCCGCTACGCCCGCGAGAACCGCGTCCCGCTGCTGGGCATCTGCCTGGGCCTGCAGGCGATCGTCATCGAGTACGCGCGCAACGTGCTGGGCCTGGAGGGCGCCAACAGCACCGAGTTCGACGACAAGGCCGTCGACCCGGTCATCGCCACCATGGCCGACCAGGAGGACGTGGTCTCGGGCGAGCGCGACATGGGCGGCACCATGCGGCTGGGCCTGTACCCCGCCGACCTGGGCGAGGGCACCCTGGCGCGCGACCTGTACGGGGGCCAGGCGCAGGCGTCCGAGCGCCACCGCCACCGGTTCGAGGTCAACAACGCCTACCGGCCCAAGCTGGAGGAGGCGGGTCTGGTGTTCTCCGGGCTGTCCCCGGATGGCAAGCTGGTGGAGTACGTCGAGCTGCCCCGGGACGTCCACCCGTTCTACATCGCCACGCAGGCGCACCCGGAACTGCGTTCCCGGCCGACCAAGGCCAACCCGATGTTCCGCGGTCTGATCGCGGCGGCCTTGGAGAACAAGAAGTCCTGAAGGTGGGGCCGGGCGGGGCACGAGCCTGAGAGGCGAGAGCATATGAGTCACACCCGCCCGGCCGGAACCGACAACACGGGGGCGGACGCGAAGATCGCGGACGCCCCCGCGTCGTGGCCGGTGGAGCGGTCCGAGGACCGCTTCCGCTCCCGCCTGGTGGGCATGCGCACCGACTGGGTGCGGATGCCCGGCCCGGGCGGCCGCGGTACGAGCCTCGCCGCCCGCGACTACATGGAGCACCCGGGGGCCGCGGCCGCGCTGGCCCTGGACGACGCCGGCCGGGTGCTGCTGCAGCGCCAGTACCGGCACGCCACCCGGCACACGCTGTGGGAGCTGCCCGCCGGGATCATCGACGGCGAGGGCGAGGGTCCGCTGGCCACCGCCCGCCGCGAGCTGGTGGAGGAGGCGGGGCTGCGCGCCGACACCTGGCACGAGCTCGCCGACTTCTTCCCCAGCCCCGGCTTCTCCAACGAGCGCATTTACGTGTTCCTGGCCCGCGGGCTGTCGGAGGTGCCGGTCGAGGAGATCGACTTCGAGCGCCAGCACGAGGAGGCCGACCTGGTCGCCGAGTGGGTGCCGCTGGACGAGGCGGTGGGCCTGGCCCTGGCCGGGCGGCTGCACAACGGGGCGACGGTGATCGGCGTCCTGGCCGCGCACGCCGCCTCCCGCGAGGGCTTCACCGGCCTGCGCGAGCCCGCCGAGCCGTGACGGGCGCGGGCGGCCCCTCCGGGGTGGAGCGGGTGTGCGCGGCGTTCCTGGACCACCTGAGCGCCGAACGGGCGCTGGCCGACAACACACTGGCGGCCTACCGCGCCGACCTGCGCCGCTACGGTGAGCACCTGGCCGCGGCGGGGGTGGACGCCGTGGACGGGGTCACCCCCGTGGTGGTGGGCTCCTTTGTGCGGGCCCTGCGCGAAGGCGGTGACGGGCGGGCGCCGCTGGCGGCGGCGTCGGCGGCGCGCACCCTGGCCGCCGTGCGCGGCCTGCACCGGTTCGCGGTGCGCGAGGGCCGGGCCGCCGCCGACCCGACCGCGGACCTGGCCCCGCCCGCCACCCCCATGCGGCTGCCCAAGGCGGTCCCGGTGGAGACCGTCGAACGCCTGCTGGCGGCCGCCGGGCCGGTGGAGGCGCCCGCCGCCGGCGACCGGGCGGCCCTGCTCGCGCTGCGCGACCGGGCGCTGCTGGAGCTGCTGTACGGGACCGGGGCGCGCATCTCCGAGGCGGTCGGCGCCGACGTGGACGACGTGGCCGACGCCGTCGGCCTGGACGCCCCCGTGCCCGACGACCACGTGGGCCTGGTGCGGATCACCGGCAAGGGCGGCAAGGAACGGCTGGTCCCGCTGGGCTCCCACGCCCGGCGGGCGCTGGCCGCCTACCTGACACGGGCCCGTCCGGTGCTGGCCCGGGCCGGGCGCGGCCGGGGCGGCCCGGCGCTGTTCCTCAACGCGCGCGGCGGCAGGCTCACCCGCCAGGGCGGCTGGGGCGTGCTGGGGGCGGTGGCCGAGCGCGCCGGGGTGGAGGGGGTGTCCCCGCACACCCTGCGGCACTCGTTCGCCACCCACCTGCTCGACGGCGGCGCGGACATCCGGGTCGTGCAGGAACTCCTGGGGCACAGTTCGGTCACCACGACACAGGTCTACACACTTGTGACAGTCGACCGCCTGCGCGAGGTCTACGCGTCCAGTCATCCGCGCGCACACCGCAGAAGCGGCTCCGACCTGCGAGAAAGCCCGCAGGGATAGGGGGTTCGGCGGGTGCGGATCTTCGCATTCGGTTTCCCTCGGGGGCGAAGACGTGGGATTCTACACGTGGGTTTCGTTGAAGTGCGTCGTGTCGGCGTTCTAGAGTCGCCGCACAGAGGTACGTTGCTGTCGACATATTGAGTTTCCGACGGCCGCCAGGCTCCAGGGGCACGGCATCCCTTCGGGCCGTGGCCGGTCCGTAGGGGAGGTCCAGGGTTGTGAACTGGTCGGAGAACGACGCCGCCGCACACGATGCGGCCGTCGGCGAGCAGGAAATCGCCGACCCGGTGACCAACCCCTGGGGCACGACACGCAACACGGGGGCCGATCTGCACGCGTCAAGACCGGAGCGGACCTATCCGGTGCCAGAGCCTATCGACGAACACGGCCCGGCACGGATTGTAGCACTCTGTAATCAGAAGGGTGGGGTCGGTAAGACCACCACGACCATCAACCTCGGCGCCGCCATCGCCGAATACGGCAGACGGGTGCTGCTGGTCGATTTCGACCCGCAGGGAGCACTGTCCGTCGGCCTGGGCCGCCTCGACCCGCGCGAGCTGGACCTGACCGTCTACAACCTGCTCATGCAGCGGGACGTGACGGTCGAGGACGTCCTGCTCAAGACGGACATCGACGGCCTCGACCTGATCCCGAGCAACATCGACCTGTCCGCCGCCGAAGTCCAGCTGGTCGGAGAGGTCGCCCGCGAGCAGATGCTCGGCCGGGCGCTGCGCCCGGTGATCGACGACTACGACGTCGTCCTCATCGACTGCCAGCCCTCGCTGGGCCTGCTCACCGTCAACGCGCTCACCGCCGCCGACGGCGTCATCGTGCCGCTGGAGTGCGAGTTCTTCGCACTGCGCGGGGTCGCGCTGCTCATGGACACCATCCAGAAGGTCCAGGAGCGGCTCAACGAGGACCTCGTCATCGACGGGTTCCTGGGCACGATGTACGATCCGCGCACACTCCACGCCCGCGAGGTCCTGTCCACGATCATCGACGGGTTCGGCGACAAGGTCTACGGCACGGTCATCAACCGCACCGTGCGCTTCCCGGACGCCACCGTGGCGGGCGAGCCCATCACCAGGTTCGACTCGTCCTCGGCCGGCGCCAACGCCTATCGGGACCTGGCCAAGGAGGTGCTGGCGAGGTGGCCTCTCAGCGGTCGCGGCGCGTGACCCTACCCGGGGCGGACGAACTGTTCTTCCGCCCCAGCGGCACCGAGGTGGACGCGGTGCCCGACACGGAGACCGAACGCCAGTACACGGCACCGGAACAGCGAAGGACCGAGCCCCGCACGCGCCCCGCGCGCGCCAAGGGCTCCACCAAGGTGGTCGACGGCGCACCCAAGCCCAGCGGCAGGCAGCGCCACGACGAGAAGATCACCGTCTACATCTCCGGGCCCGAGCTGCTGGCCCTGGAGCAGACCCGGCTGTCGCTGCGCGCCGAGCACGGGCTGACCGCCGACCGGGGCCGACTGGTCCGTGAGGCCGTCGCCGTCCTGCTCGCCGACTTCGAGGAGCACGGGCCCGCCAGCATGCTGGTGCGGCGGCTGAGCGAGGACTGAACGGATCGACCAGGGGTCGAGCAACGCCCACCCGGTGTCGGAGGGGGTACCGGGGGGCGCGGACGAAGCGGGTGTCACCGGCGGGGTCAGGCCGGTGACACCCTTGTGCGTATGGGTAACGACGACGAGGGGCCGAGGGCATGACGGGCGGACCTGCCCCGGACGAGGCCGTGGAGGCGGGCGAGAACGCCTTCCTGGTGCACCTCGACAACTTCGAGGGGCCCTTCGACCTGCTGCTCGGGCTCATCGCCAAGCACAAGCTCGACATCACCGAGGTGTCGCTGTCGAAGGTCACCGACGAGTTCATCGCGCACATCCGCGCCCACGGGGAGGCCTGGGACCTGGACCAGGCCAGCAACTTCCTGCTCGTGGCCGCCACCCTGCTGGACCTGAAGGCGGCCCGGCTGCTGCCGCGCGGCGACGTCGAGGACGAGGAGGACCTGGCGCTGCTGGAGGCCCGCGACCTGCTGTTCGCGCGGCTGCTCCAGTACCGGGCGTACAAGGAGGTCGCGGCGTTCCTGCGCGACCGGCTGGCGGCGCAGGGCCGCCGGTACGCGCGCGCCGTGCCGCTGGAGGAGCGGTTCGAGGCGCTGCGGCCGGAGGTGCTGTTCAAGCTGGGGCCGCAGGAGTTCGCGGCGCTGGCCGGGATGGTGTTCACGCCCAAGGAGCCGCCGAGCGTCCCCGTCACCCACATCCACCAGCCCAAGACCTCCGTCAAGGAGCAGGGCGAGCTGATGGTGGCGGTGCTGCGCGAGCGCGGGAGCATGACGTTCGCGGAGCTGGCCGCCGAATGCGACGGTACCTTCGAGGTCATCGCGCGGTTCCTGGCCCTGCTGGAGCTGTACCGGGCCGCGAACGTGGGCTTCGACCAGCCCGAACCGCTCGGGCAGCTGGTCGTCACCTGGACCGGTGGCGACGCCGAGGTCGAGGTGGACAGCGAGTACGACGCCGAACCGGCGGACGGGGAGACGGGGGAGGACCAGTGACCGTGGAGGGGACCGCCGAGGTGCCGCCGACCCTGCGCCGCGACCTGGAGGCGGTGATGATGGTCGTCGACCAGCCGATCTCGGAGTACGACCTGGCCCGCGCCCTGGGGGTGCCGGTGGCGGTGGTCACCGAGGCGCTGGAATCGCTGTCGCGGGAATACACCGAGCAGGGCAGGGGTTTCGACCTTCGGGCGGTGGCCGACGGCTGGCGTGTGTACACGCGGCCGGAGTGCGCCGACATCGTGGAGCACTTCCTCAAGGAAGGGCAGGAGGTGCGGCTGACCCAGGCCGCGCTGGAGACGATGGCGGTGGTGGCCTACCGCCAACCGGTCTCCCGTGGCAGGGTCTCCGCGGTCCGCGGTGTCAACTGCGACGGCGTCATGCGTACCCTCGTACTGAGGGGGCTGATCGAAGAGTCCGGTCACGACCCGGAGTCCGGTGCCCTGCTGTACCGGACCACCTCCTATTTCCTGGAACGGCTCGGCCTGCGCAGCCTCGAAGAGCTGCCGGATCTGGCACCGTTCCTGCCCGACGACATCGAAGGTCTAGACGACACCGGTGAGCACACCTAACGAAAGTTCCCGCGGTGCGCGGGACGACGCCCCGCGCGGTGAGCGCGGCGATCGAAGCAACGAAGGCGGCGGCCGAGACCGCCGCGACGACCGAGGTCCCCGAGGCGGGGACGACCGCGGCCCGCGAGGCCGCGACGACCGCGGCCCCGGCGGCCGCTCCTACGGCGGGGACCGCGGCGGATACCGCGGCTCGCGTGACGGTGGTGACTCCCGTGGCGGGCGTGACTTCCGAGGTACTGGTGAGGGCCGCAGCGGCGGCCGTGATTTCCGTGGCGCAGGTGAGGGACGTTCCATGAGTGATTCTCGTGACGGTGGTGACCGTCGTTCCTACGGTGGTTCGCGCGACGGCGGCGACCGCGGTGGCTACCGCGGCGGCAGCGGCTCCGGCGGCGGCCGCTCCTACGGTGGCTCGCGTGAGGGCGGCTCCGGTGGTTACCGGGGCGGTGGTGACTCCCGTGGCTCCGGCGGCGGCCGCTCCTTCGGTGACCGCGACTCCCGTGGTTCGGGTGAGGGCCGTTCCTACGGTGGCTCACGTGACGACCGGGGCGGCCGTTCGTTCGGCGGCGACCGCGACTCGCGCGGCTCCGGTGGCGGGCGCTCCTTCGGGGGCTCGCGTGACGGCGGCTCCGGTGGTTACCGGGGCGGTGGTGACTCCCGCGGTTCCGGTGGCGGCCGTTCCTTCGGTGGCTCTCGTGACGGTGGTGACCGTGGTGGCTACCGCGGCGGGCGCGACGGTGGAGACTCCCGTGGCGGCCGTGACTTCGGCGGCTCCGGCGGCGGACGTTCCTACGGGGGCTCCCGTGACGGCGGCTCCGGTGGTTACCGCGGTGGGAGCGACTCCCGTGGTCAGGGTGGCGGGCGTTCCTTCGGGGGCGACCGTGACTCGCGTGGCCAGGGCGGCTACCGCGGCGGGCGTGACGGCGACGACCGCGGCCGTGGTGGCTACAGCGGTTCGCGTGACTCCCGTGACGGTGGCGGCTCGCGGGGCGGCCGTGACTTCGGCGGCTCCGGTAGCGGACGTTCCTACGGTGGTTCGCGTGACGACCGCGGCCAGGGCGGCGGCCGTTCGTTCGGTGGTTCCCGTGATGGCGGTGACCGTGGCGGCTACCGGGGCGGGAGCGACTCCCGTGGCCCCGGCGGTTCGCGCGACGACCGCGGCGGCCGCTCGTTCGGTGACCGCGACTCGCGCGGTCCCGGTGCCCGTTCCTACGGCGGCTCCCGTGACGGCGGCTCCGGTGGTTACCGCGGCGGTGGTGACTCCCGTGGCCAGGGTGGCGGGCGTTCCTTCGGGGGCGATCGCGACTCGCGTGGCCAGGGCGGCTACCGCGGCGGCGACGACCGCGGCCGTGGTGGCCACAGCGGTTCGCGTGACTCCCGGGGCGGCCGTGACTTCGGCGGCTCCGGCGGCGGACGTTCCTACGGGGGCTCGCGTGATGGCGGTGACCGCGGCGGCTACCGGGGCGGCAGTGACTCCCGTGGCCCCGGCGGTTCGCGCGACGACCGCGGCGGCCGCTCGTTCGGTGACCGCGACTTGCGCGGTCCCGGTGCCCGTTCCTACGGCGGCTCCCGTGACGGCGGTGACCGCGGCGGCTACCGCGGCGGGCGCGACGGCGGCGACTCGCGTGGCGGCCGTTCCTACGGCGGTTCGCGTGACGACCGCGGCGGGCGCTCCTTCAGCGGCGGGCGTGACGGTGACGACCGGCGTTCCTTCGAGGGCGACCGTGACTCGCGGCCCAAGAAGCCCAGGCACAAGGTCGACCACTCGGCCGACCTCCCCGGCGGCCGCAAGGTGCCCATGGGCGAGGTCAAGAGCGAGAACCAGCTCTCCAAGGCCGCCCGCGAGCGCCTCAACGCGCTGCGTTCGGAGTACGACCCCAAGGACGAGGACCGTCCCGACGAGGCCCGCGACAGCTACACCGACGTCGAGGGCGGCATCCGCCTCCAGAAGGCCCTCGCCGCCGCCGGTGTCGCCAGCCGCCGCGCCAGCGAGGAGATGATCGCCGCCGGCCGCGTCAGCGTGGACGGCGAGGTCGTCCGCCGCTTCGGCGCCCGGGTGGACCCGGAGAAGTCCGAGATCCGTGTCGACGGCATGCGCGTCGTCACCTCCCCGGACAAGCTCTACTTCGCGCTCAACAAGCCGCGCGGCGTCGTGAGCACCATGTGGGACCCCGAGGGCCGCCCCACCCTGGCCGACTACACCGGCCAGACCGAGGAGCGGATCTTCCACGTCGGTCGGCTCGACACCGAGACCGAGGGCCTCATCCTGCTCACCAACGACGGCGAGCTCTCCAACCGGCTCACCCACCCGCGGTACAAGGTCATCAAGACCTACATCGCCAAGGTGCCCGGCCCCGTCCCGCACAGCGTGGTCAAGCAGCTGCGCGCGGGCGTGGAACTGGAGGACGGCCCGGTCGAGGTCGACTCCTTCCGCGTGGTCGACAACGACGGTGCCAAGGCGCTGGTGGAGATCCGCCTCCACGAGGGCCGCAAGCACATCGTGCGCCGCCTCATGGAGGCGGTGGGCCACCCGGTCGCGGACCTGGCCCGCACCCAGGTCGGCCCGATCGACCTGAACACCCTCAAACT
>NZ_JBJJBV010000479.1:0-2470 GCF_045446735.1 Nocardiopsis protaetiae | reverse complement strand
ACGGCGCCAAGGTCCGCCGGACCACCGCGGACCGCGCCGAGATCGGCCCCGGGGCCGACGTCGGCCCCTACACCTACCTCCGGCCGGGCACCCGCCTGGCCGACCGGACCAAGGCCGGCGCGTTCGTCGAGGTCAAGAACGCGAACATCGGCAGCGGCTCCAAGGTCCCGCACCTGACCTACGTCGGCGACGCCGACATCGGCGTCGGCAGCAACATCGGCTGCTCGTCGGTGTTCGTCAACTACGACGGGGTCAACAAGTCCCGGAGCACCATCGGCGACCACGTGCGCATCGGCAGCGACAACACCATCGTCGCGCCGGTCACCGTGGGCGACGGTGCCTACTCCGGGGCCGGGACCGTGGTCCGGGACGACGTCCCGCCCGGTGCGCTGGCCGTGTCCGAAGGACACCGGCAGCGCAACGTGGAGGGGTGGACCGCGCGCAAGCGCCCGGGAACCGCCTCGGCCGAGGCGGCGCTGCGGGCGCGGCCGGCCCAGGACGCGGAGGGCGTCCAAGGCGCTGAGGGCGCAGGGCGTGCCGAGGACGCAGAACGGCACAGAGCCGGCGATCAGTAGTGACTGTGGGGGAGAAACACGTGAGCGGCATGAAGGCCACCGGTCAGAAGAACCTGTTGTTGTTCTCGGGGCGCACACACCCGAGTCTGGCCGAGGAGGTCGCGAAGGAACTGGGGATCGAGGTGGTCCCCACCCGGTTCGACACCTTCGCCAACGGTGAGATCTTCGTCCGCTACCTGGAGTCGGTCCGTGGCTCGGACGCCTTCGTCATCCAGGCGCACGCCGACCCGATCAACGAGTCGATCATGGAGCAGCTGATCATGGTGGACGCGCTCAAGCGCGCCTCCGCCAAGCGCATCACCGTGGTCACCCCGTTCTTCGGGTACGCCCGCCAGGACAAGAAGCACCGCGGCCGCGAGCCCATCTCGGCCCGCCTGATGACCGACCTGTTCCGCACCGCCGGCGCCGACCGCATGATGGCCGTCGACCTGCACACGGACCAGATCCAGGGCTTCTTCGACGGCCCGGTGGACCACCTGTTCGCGCTGCCGATCCTGGCCGACCACATCGCGGACCGGGTCGACGTCTCCGAGATCACCGTGGTCTCCCCCGACGCGGGCCGGGTGCGCACCGCCGACCGCTGGGCGGACCGGCTGGGCGCCCCGCTGGCCATCATCCACAAGCGCCGCGACCCCGACGTGGCCAACCAGGTCCGCGTCCACGAGGTCGTCGGCACCGTCAAGGACCGCGTGTGCGTCCTGGTGGACGACATGATCGACACCGGCGGCACCATCGTGAAGGCCGCCGACGCGCTGTTCGAGCAGGGCGCCAAGCAGGTCCTGGTGGCCGCCACGCACGGTGTGCTGTCCGGCCCGGCCGCGGAGCGCCTACAGAACTCGCGCATCTCCGAGGTGGTCATCACCAACTCGCTGCCGGTGCCCGAGTCCCGGTCCTTCGAGAAGCTCACCCAGCTGTCGATCGCGCCGCTGGTGGCGCGGGCGATCAGCGAGGTCTTCACGGACGGCTCGGTCACGAGCCTGTTCGAGTAGGGCCACCGGGTCCGCGGGCCGCTGGGGCCCGCGGTCACCCGTGCGGGCGGGGATATGCGGATGTATCCCCCGCCCGCGTGTTCCTTCCCTCACCGACACGCCGCCTCCGGTGGTTGCGCGCTCGGTGACGGGACAGCGGTGGGGCGTGTACGGAGTCGTCCACGGAACCAGTAGACTTGACCGAGTGTCCCCGTGCCCGAGCGGAGCCTCGTTCGGCTTCGTGCGGACGCGAGGGCAGGGGTGCGCGACGAGCGTTCCCGGGCCGGACGGGTCCGGTGGCGACTCGCCGGGCACGCCTGGAACCAGGGCGGTCGCGTCCCCTACCGGGGAGACCCCGCCGCTTCCCCGCCGAGAGCGGGAATCGTTCGTACTACTGGAGTCGTGTTCCCCGTGCTGCGGGGTTGAACCCGAGGAGTTTTGTCGTGTCCGAGGTACGTATCGCTGCCGAGCCCCGCACGGAATTCGGCAAGGGCGCCTCCCGTCGCGCCCGCCGCGCGGGTAAGGTGCCGGCCGTCCTCTACGGCCACGGCACCGAGCCCCGCCACCTGAACCTGCCGGGCCACGAGCTCATGCTCGCCCTGAAGACCCCGAACGTCCTGCTCCGCCTCGAAGGCCTGGACAAGGACAACCTCGCCCTGCCCAAGAGCATCCAGCGCGACGCCATCAAGGGCTTCCTGGAGCACGTCGACCTGCTCGTCGTCTCCAAGGGCGAGAAGGTCGAGGTCGAGATCCAGGTCAACCTGGTCGGCGAGATCAAGGGCGCCGGTGTGCTCACCCAGGAGCTCGTCACCGTGACCGTCGAGGCCGAGGCCACCCACATCCCCGAGGGCGTCGAGTACGACATCGACGGCCTGGAGATCGGTTCCGTCGTGACCGCCGCCGAGCTGAAGCTGCCGGCCGGCGCCA
>NZ_JBJJBV010000478.1:0-2479 GCF_045446735.1 Nocardiopsis protaetiae | reverse complement strand
GGGAATCCAACAGTCATGGCGAACTTCACCGCCGCGGACGTCAAGAAGCTGCGCGACATGACCGGCGCGGGCATGATGGACTGCAAGAAGGCCCTGACCGAGGCCGACGGCGACTTCGACAAGGCCGTCGAGGCCCTGCGCATCAAGGGCGCCAAGTCCGTCGACAAGCGCGCGGGCCGCACCGCCGCCCAGGGCACGGTCGTCCTCCGCCAGCAGGGCGAGGGCAAGGCCACCCTGATCGAGCTCAACTGTGAGACCGACTTCGTCGCCAAGAACGCCCAGTTCATCGCGCTGGCCGACCAGGTGGCCGACTTCGTCGCCGCCCAGGACAGCGACGACCTCGCCACCGTCGCCGCCGCCGAGATCGAGCCCGGGAAGACCCTCCAGGGCTACATCGAGGAGAAGAGCGCGATCATCGGCGAGAAGCTGGAGTTCCGCCGCTTCGCCAAGTTCGACGGCGCCTTCGTCTCCGCCTACCTGCACAAGTCCGACCCGGACCTGCCCCCCACCATGGGCGTCCTGGTCGAGCTGGACCAGGTGAACGAGGAGGTCGGCAAGGACCTCGCGCAGCAGATCGCCGCGATGGCCCCGCAGTACGTCTCCAAGGACGAGGTCCCGGCCGAGGTCGTGGAGAACGAGCGCCGCATCGCCGAGCAGACCACCCGCGAGGAGGGCAAGCCCGAGCAGGCGATCCCCAAGATCGTCGAGGGCCGCCTCAACGGCTTCTTCAAGGACGTGACGCTGCTCGGCCAGCCGTTCGTCAAGGAGAACAAGAAGTCGGTCCAGCAGGTCGTCGACGCCGCCGGCGTCACGGTCAAGCGCTTCGCCCGCTTCAAGGTCGGCCAGGCCTAGGTTTTGACATGATGGAGGTGCCGGGGAGAACGCTCTCCCCGGCACCTTCGGTGGATATGGGCGGTTTCGGGGGGCATGACGGCCCACACCGCCCGCAGCAGGAGCACTCGGGGGACCCTGTGCCACTCGGGGAATACAAGGGAGGCCACAGGCCGTGAACGCAGCGACGAACACCGAACCCGCCATGCACGACGCAGGCTGGAAGCGCGTGATGCTCAAGCTCTCCGGTGAGGCGTTCGCCGGCGGGGGCGGCCTGGGCATCGACCCGGAGGTCGTCCAGTACGTCGCCGAGTCCATCGCCGAGGCCGTGTCCGAGGGCATCCAGGTCGCGGTCGTGGTGGGCGGCGGCAACATGTTCCGCGGCGCCCAGCTCACCGAGGGCGGCATCGAGCGCGGCCGCGCCGACTACATGGGCATGCTCGGCACCGTCATCAACTGCCTCGCCCTCCAGGACTTCCTGGAGCGCCTGGGCGTGGACACCCGTGTCCAGACCGCCATCCACATGAGCCAGGTCGCCGAGGCGTACATCCCCCGCCGCGCCGTGCGCCACCTGGAGAAGGGCCGTGTGGTCATCTTCGGCGCCGGCCTGGGCGCCCCGTTCTTCTCCACCGACACGACCGCGGCCCAGCGCGCCCTGGAGATCGGCGCCCAGGCCGTCCTCAAGGGCACCCAGGTGGACGGGGTCTACGACTCCGACCCCCGCCGCAACGCGGACGCGGTCAAGTTCGACAAGCTCAACTACAACGAGGTCCTCACCCGCGGCCTCAAGGTCATGGACGCCACCGCCGTCAGCCTGTGCATGGACAACGGGCTGCCCATCGTCGTCTTCGACCTGATGAGCCAGGGCAACATCCTGCGCGCCGTCCGCGGTGAGAAGATCGGCACGATCGTCGGGCCGATCCCCGCCTGAGGCGGCCGCGGCGACACCCTCAAGAGCCACGCACACCACAGCCGAGAACCGGGAGCGCCCCATGATCGAAGAGACCCTCCTCGAAGCCGAGGAGAAGATGGAGAAGGCCGTCATCGTCGCGAAGGAGGACTTCGCGGCGATCCGCACCGGGCGTCCCACCCCGGCGACGTTCAACAAGATCACCGTCGACTACTACGGCGCGCCGACGCCGATCAACCAGCTCGCGTCCTTCTCGGTCCCCGAGCCGCGCATGGTCGTCATCTCGCCGTTCGACGTCAACTCCCGGACCTCGATCATCAACGCCATCCGCAACAGCGACCTGGGCGTCAACCCGTCCGACGACGGCCAGGTCATCCGGGTCGTCTTCCCGGACCTGTCCGAGGAGCGCCGCAAGGAGTACGTGAAGGTCGCGCGCACCAAGGGCGAGGACGCCAAGATCTCGATCCGCAACGTCCGCCGCCGCGCCAAGGACGCCTTCGAGAAGGCCGTCAAGGCGGGCGAGGTCGGCGAGGACGAGGCCCACCGTGCGCAGTCGGAGCTGGACGAGCTGTCCCACAAGTACGTCGGTTCCGTCGACGAGCTCCTCAAGCACAAGGAATCGGAACTCCTTGAGGTCTAGCCGGTGACGACTCCTTCCAGCGGCTCCGGAGGCGATGACCACTCGCCGGAGCACAGACCCGACGACACTCAGCAGGTCGGCCCCGGCGACGCCGGGGC
>NZ_JBJJBV010000477.1:0-2490 GCF_045446735.1 Nocardiopsis protaetiae | reverse complement strand
GCGGTTCCGGCGGCGGACGCCGCCGCGGCGGCGAGGACGAGCCGGACGACCGTCCCTGGTGGAAGCGGTTCCTTTCCAAGGCCTGGAAGCCCGCGCTGGCGGCGTTCGGCCTGATGATCATCGGCGGCGTGGCGGCTTTCGCGCTCCTGTACGCGCAGGCGCCCGAACCGAAGGACCTCGCCGCCAAGGCCGACGCCGAGATGTCGGCCACCCAGATCTTCTGGGACACCGGCGACGTCGCGGTCACCACCGGCCAGGTCCGCCGCATCGAGGTCAAGTACGACGACATCCCGGAAGAGGTCATCGACGGCATCATCGCCGCCGAGCAGCACACGTTCTTCGAGGACCCGGGCATCAGCATCTCGGGTATCGGCCGCGCCCTCCTCACCCGCGGGGAGGCCGGCGGCGGTTCCACCATCACCCAGCAGATGGCCCGCAACTTCTACAGCGACCTCGACAACTACGGCACCCTCGAACGCAAGGTCCGCGAGATCTTCATCGCCATCAAGCTGGGCCAGCGGATGGAGAAGGAGGAGATCCTCGAACGCTACGTCAACACGATCTACTTCGGCCGCCAGGCCATGGGGATCGAGATGGCGGCCCGCCAGTACTTCGGCACGAGCGTGACGGAGCTCGACGCGGCCCAGGGCGCCTACCTCGGCGTGATCATCCAGATGCCGGCCAACTTCGAGAACTCGGAGCTGGGCCCCTGGACCGAGACGTACCTCAAAGAGGAGCGCTGGCCCTACATCCGGGACCAGCTGGTGGCCATCAACGAGGAGAACCCCGACCGGGGCATGACCAGGAGCGAGGCCGACGCCCTGGAGATCCCCGACACGACCCAGTGGGGTCCCAGCTCCGACGACGGTGAAGAGGGCGAAGAAGGCGAGGAGGAGGTCGAGGAAGAGTTCGACCCCAAGCCCGGCTACGTGCGCGACGCCGTCGTCTCCGAGCTCATCGAGCGCTACGGCCTCACCGCCGACAACATCGCCACCAAGGGCTACAAGGTCGAGACCTCCCTCAACCCCGACCTCATGGAGGCGGCCTACACCGCGTTCGACGTCCTGCCCGGACATCCCGAGGACACCCGCAAGGGCCTGACCGCGATCAACCCGGCCACCGGTGAGATCGTGGCCTTCCGCGGCGGTGCCGACGTGGGGGTCGAGCTGAACCAGTCCCTGATCGAGCGCACCCAGGCGGGTTCGTCGTACAAGCCCTACGTGCTCGCCACGGCGCTCAGCCAGAACATCAGTCTCCGGACCATCATGAACGGTGACACGAACGTGCGCTTCGACGGGCTGGAGAGTCCGGTCGAGAACGCCGACAAGACCGACCACGGCCCGGTCGACCTCATCGAGTCCACCGCGAACTCCTACAACACCCCGTTCGTGCAGCTCGCCGAGCAGGTGACCCCGGCCGCGGTGGACCAGATGGCCGTCAAGGCCGGTGTGGACGAGGACCAGATCACGACCTCCACCCAGGGGCCGCTGATCGCTCTGGGCACCCACCAGGTCACCGCCCTGGACCAGGCCAGCGGCTACGCGACCTTCGCGGCCGGCGGCATGCACCGCACAGCGCACATGGTCACCAAGGTCACCGACAGCAGCGGCGAGGAGATCCCGCCCAAGGACGCGGACACGATGGAGACCCGGGCCATGAGCGACCAGGTCGCCGCCGACGTCACCTTCGCCCTGACCCAGGTCGTGACCAACGGCGGTGGCGGCGAGGCCGCGCTGCCCGACGGCCGCCCGGTCGCGGGCAAGACCGGTACCTCCTCCGGGGCCATCTCGGCCTGGTTCGTCGGCTACGTGCCCCAGCTCTCGGTGGCGGTCGGCCTCAGCCGTGCGGACGCCAACGTCGGTCTGGAGTTCGACGGTCTTGAGAACAACTCGGTCTACGGTGGCCGCACCTCGGCCACCGTGTGGCGCGAGTTCATGATCCAGGCCATCGACATCATGGAACTGGAGAGGCAGGAGTTCCCGCCGGCCGCGAACGTGGGCACGGACCAGTACTTCGCGCCCTCGCCGAGCCCGGACCCGACGCCCTCCCCCGAGGAGAGCGACGAGCCGGACCCGACGCCCTCCCCCGAGGAGAGCGACGAGCCGTGCGATCCGCGCGACATCGATTACGAGAACCCCAACTGCGCCGGGATCCCGACGCCTCCCGACTGCAATCCCATCTGGGAGAACTGTGACGGCGAGCCGACCGAGCCGACCGATCCCGAGGACTGCTGGGGGCTGCCGCCGACCGACCCCTGCTGGACCGGCGGTGAAACGAACCCCGAGACCGGTCAGGGCGGACGGCACGACAACAACGGCCGGGTGACCATCCTTGGCACCCGCGACGACTGACCCCCTCCAGAGGTCGGAAGTGAGGGGCCGGTGCGCGACGCGCACCGGCCCCTTCGCGTGTGCCGGGGAACCCGTCCCGGGAGACGGCCGCCGATTCCGGTCCCGCGCTGCTGGTAGCCTTGGTCCCCGTATGGCTCTG
>NZ_JBJJBV010000476.1:0-2499 GCF_045446735.1 Nocardiopsis protaetiae | reverse complement strand
GGCCACCGCCGCCGCGCCCGGCGCCACGACCACCGCCACCTCCCTGGCCCTGGATCACCTCAGCTGGTCGGTCGGCGGCGCCGTCATCGTCGACGACATCACCATGCACGTCGCCGAGGGCGAGTTCGTCGCCCTCATCGGCCCCAACGGCGCCGGCAAGACCTCCCTGTTCAACCTGGTCTCCGGCCTCACCCGGCCCACCGCGGGCACCGTCTCCCTGGGCGGCGCCGACATCACCCGGTACGCCCCCTACAAGCGGGCCCGCCTGGGCATGGGCCGCACCTTCCAGACCTCCAGCGTCTTCGCCGACCTCACCGTCGGCGCCAACGTGGGCCTGGCCGTCCAGGCCCGCACCGGCGACTCCCGCAGGTTCTGGAAGCGCGCCGGGGACGACGGCGGCCCCGAGGCGGCCGCCGCCCTGGAGCTGGTCCGCCTCTCCCACCGCACCGCCGCCCTGGCCGGGGACCTCTCCCACGGCGACAAGCGCAAGCTCGAACTCGCCCTGCTGCTGGCCCGCCGCCCCCGGCTCATCCTCCTGGACGAGCCCATGGCCGGGGTCAGCGCCGGCGAGATCGGCGAACTCACCACCGTCATCCGGGACGTGCACCGCGAACAGGGATGCACGGTCCTCATGGTCGAACACCACATGGAGGTGCTCCTCGACATGGCCGACCGGCTGGCCGTGATGCACCACGGCGCCCTGCTCGCCTTCACCGACCCCGACTCCGCCATGGCCGACCCCGACGTCCAGGCCGCCTACCTCGGGGACGGGGCGTGAGCGCCGCCGGACCGCTGCTGGAGGCGGTCGACCTCAACGTGTGGATCGAGGGCTCCCACATCCTCCAGGGCGTCACCTTCGCCATGCCCGAACGCGGCGTCACCTCCCTGCTCGGACGCAACGGCGTCGGCAAGACCACCACCGTCAAGGCCGTCCTGGGCCTGGTGCCCCGCACCGGCCGGGTGGCCTTCGACGGCGCCGACATCACCGCCGAGCCCACCCACACCATCGTCACCCGCGGCATCGGCTACGTCCCCGAGGAACGCGGCATCTTCGCCGCCCTCACCGTCGCCGAGAACCTGCGCATCGCCGAACGCCGCCCCGGACCCCACCGCTACGACCTCGTCCACGAGCTGTTCCCGGAGCTGAGAAAGCGCCGCGACCAGCCCGCGGGCACCCTGTCCGGCGGCCAGCAGCAGATGCTCGCCATCGGCCGCGCCCTGCTCAACGACAACCGGCTCCTCATCGTCGACGAGCCCACCAAGGGCCTGGCCCCGCGCATCGTCCGCGAGGTCGCCGACGCGGTGGCCCGCGCCGCCGAGGAGGTCCCGGTGCTGCTGGTCGAGCAGAACCTGTCCCTGGTCCGCCGGGTGGAGGGCGACGCCGTCGTCCTGGACGCCGGCCGGGTCGTCCACACCGGGCCCGCCCTGGAGCTCCTCGACGACGCCGACCGCGTCCGCGAACTCCTCGGGGTGTCCCGCGCGGCCGCACCCGCCGCCCCGGCCCCCGCCACTCACGCCACCCCGGCCACCTCCGCTACCGAGACCGAAGGGAGCCCGACCCCGTGAGCACCGTGGTCCTCCTCATCGTCACCGGGCTCGGCCTGGGCGCCCTCTACTTCCTCATCGCCTCCGGCCTGTCCCTGATCTTCGGCCTCATGGACGTGCTCAACTTCGCGCACGGGGCCTTCCTCGCCATCGGCGCCTACGGCACCTGGTGGGCCGCCAACCACCTGCCCGGAGCCGGCCCCGACGGGTTCGGGTTCCTGCTGGCCCTGGTGTTCGGCGTCGCCGCCGGAACCCTGGCCGCCACCCTCGTCGAACTGTGCGTGATCCGCCCGCTCTACGGCAGGCACCGCGAGCAGATCCTCGCCACCGTCGGCCTCAGCCTGGCCACCCCGGCGCTCCTCCAGGCCATCTGGGGCGCCGACCCGCTGACCTTCCCCAAGCCCCCGCTGGTCCGCGGCACCGTCGAGGTGCTGGGCGCCAACATCCCCAAGGACCGGCTGCTGCTCATCCTCGCCGCCGTCGCCCTGTTCACCGCCCTGTGGCTGTTCAACTCCCGCACCCGCTACGGGCTCATCGTCCGCGCCGGGGTCCAGGACCGGGCCATGGTCACCGCCCTGGGCATCGACGTGCGCAAGTCCTTCACCCTGGTGTTCGCCATCGGCGGCGCCGCGGCCGCGCTGGCCGGGGCGCTGGGCGGCCTCTACTACGGGGTGGTCACCCCCACCCAGGGCATGTCGCTGCTGATCTTCGCGTTCATCGTCGTGGTCATCGGCGGCACCACCTCACTGACCGGCTGCGCGATCGCCTCGGTGACCGTCGCCCTGGTCCAGCAGTTCGCCAACTACTACACGGTCGCCGGGCTCGGCGACATCGCCGTGGTCATCGTCCTCGCCGTGGTGCTGCTCGCCCGGCAGGGCGGACTGGCCGCGAAGAAGTCCGCGGAGAGGGTGGCATGATCACCGAGACCGAACCCCGGGCCAGTGCCCCGGACCA
>NZ_JBJJBV010000475.1:0-4656 GCF_045446735.1 Nocardiopsis protaetiae | reverse complement strand
CGACCGCGATGCTGAACTATATTCTTCGCCGCCTCGCTGCGGGGCTGCTGCTGCTCGCCGTCGTCACGGCGGTGACCTTCTGGATCTTCTACGTCCTGCCCAAGTGGGCGGGCGTGACCCCGCGCGGGATGGCCGCGATGTACGTGGGCAAGGCCCCGACCCCCGAGGCGCTCGACGCCACGGTGGAGCGGCTCGGCCTGGACCAGCCCGTCATCGTGCAGTTCTTCGACTTCATCCGGTCCCTGGTCTTCGGTGACCAGTTCCAGTTCGGCCGGGAGACGGTGGAGTGCGCGGCCCCGTGCCTGGGCTACTCCTTCACCACCAACAGCCCTGTGCTGGACCAGCTGCTCGCCCGCCTGCCGATCACCGTGTCCCTGGCGCTGGGCGCGGCCGTGATCTGGCTCATCGGCGGCGTGGCCGTCGGCGTGCTGTCCGCGGTCAAGAAGGGCAGTATCTTCGACCGCCTGGCCATGGGCACCGCCCTGGTGGGCGTGTCCCTCCCGATCTACTTCACCGGTCTGCTCGCGCTGGCGTTCATCGTCCACGAGTGGAAGGTCCTCCCGGTCCCGCGGTACGCGCCGCTGACCGAGAACCCCGGTGCCTGGTTCATGGCGATGCTGCTGCCCTGGATCACCCTGGCGTTCCTGCACGCAGCCCAGTACGCGCGCCAGACCCGCGCGGGCATGCTGGAGGTGCTGGGCGAGGACTACATCCGCACCGCCCGCGCCAAGGGCCTGAGCGAGCGCAAGGTGATCTTCAAGCACGCCCTGCGCCCCGCCCTGACGCCCATCCTGACGATCTTCGGCCTGGACCTCGGCCTGGTCCTGGGCGGCGCCATCCTCACGGAGAAGGTGTTCTCCCTCAAGGGGATCGGTGCCTACGCCATCGACGCGATCATCGGCAAGGACCTGCCGGTCGTGCTCGGCGTGACGCTCCTGGGCGCCGTCTTCATCGTCATCTGCAACCTGATCGTCGACCTGCTGTACCCGCTGGTGGACCCGCGGGTGCGCATCGCCGCCTAGCGCGCGCCGGTACCGATCAGCTCTAGTGAAGGAATGTGACATGGCCTCGACCGAGCCCGTCGTCCGCGTGGACGACCTGCGGGTGACGTTCCCGACCATGGACGGCGACGTCCAGGCGGTGAACGGACTGTCCTTCGAGGTGCCCGCCGGTGGCGCCCTCGGCATCGTGGGCGAGTCGGGCTCGGGCAAGAGCGTGACCTCGCTGGCCCTGATGGGCCTGCACCGCGGCAGCCGGGCGAAGATCACCGGCGCCATCGAGGTGGCCGGCAAGGACGTGGTGACCGCCACGGACAGGCAGTTGCGGGCGATGCGCGGCAACGACATCGCGATGGTCTTCCAGGACCCGATGCAGTCGCTGCACCCGCAGTACACCATCGGCAACCAGCTGGTCGAGGCCTACCGGGTCCACCATCCCAAGGCGTCCAAGGCCGTCGCGCTCAAGCGCGCGGTGGAGGCGCTGGACCGGGTGGGGATCCCCCAGCCCGAGAAGCGGATCAACTCCTACCCGCACGAGTTCTCCGGCGGTATGCGCCAGCGTGTGGTCATCGCGATGGGGTTGATGTGCGATCCCAAGGTGCTGTTGGCGGACGAGCCGACCACGGCGCTGGACGTGACGGTGCAGGCGCGCATCCTGGACCTGCTGGACGAGCTGCGCCGGGATCTGGGCATGGCCCTGATCCTGGTCTCCCACGACCTGGCCGTGGTGGCGGGTTCGGTGGACGAGGTCGTGGTGATGCGCCACGGCGTGGCCGTGGAGCGGGGTGATGTGCGCACGGTGCTGTCCTCCCCGGAGCACCCCTACACGCAGGCTTTGCTGGCCGCGGTGCCGCGGGTCGAGGTCTCCCGGGCCCAGCGCCGCGCCCAGGACCGCGCCGACCGGCTGGAGAAGGAGAAGCGCGAGGGCGTCGTCACCGACCCGGCGAAGTTCCAGGCGTTCACCCCCGCCCCCAGCGGCGGCGAACCGCTGCTCAAGGTGGAGGACGTCGCCCAGCGCTTCAAGGTGCGCGGCGGGGCCATGGGCCGCTCCACCGACTTCTGGGCCGTCAACGGTGTCAGCTTCGACCTGTACAAGGGCGAGACGCTGGGCATCGTGGGCGAGTCCGGCTCGGGCAAGAGCACGCTGTCGCGGATGGTCATGCGCCTGCTGGAGCCCACCCGGGGCCGGGTGGTCTTCGAGGGCCGGGACATCACGCACATGTCCGAGCGCGCGCTGCGTCCGCTGCGCCGTGACGTGCAGATGGTGTTCCAGAACCCGTACTCGTCGCTGAACCCGCGCGTGACCGTGGGCGACGCGATCGGCACCGCGCTGCGCGTGCAGGGCGAGCGGGACACCAAGAAGATCAAGCGCGAGGTGCAGGCGCTGCTGGAGCGGGTCGGGCTGCAGCCCAACCACTACAACCGGTTCCCGCACGCGTTCTCGGGCGGCCAGCGCCAGCGCATCGCGATCGCCCGCGCGCTGATCCTCAAGCCCAAGCTGATCATCTGCGACGAGCCGGTCTCGGCCCTGGACGTGTCCACCCAGGACCAGGTGCTGCGCCTGCTGTCGGAGCTCCAGGACGACTTCGGTCTGACCTACATCTTCGTCGCCCACGACCTGGCCGTGGTCCGCCAGGTCAGCGACCGCGTCGCGGTCATGCGCAAGGGCGAGGTCGTGGAACTGGGCGACAGCGACGCCATCTACGAGAACCCGCAGAGCGACTACACCCGCCAGCTGCTGGCGGCCGCTCCGCTGCTGGACCCGGACGAGGCCCGCAACCAGCGCGCCGAGCGAGAGGCGCTGCGCGCCCAGGCCGTCTGACACGGTTCACCGAGGCCTCGACGGGGGCCGGTCCGCGATCGCGGACCGGCCCCCGTCGGCGTTCGTCCGGATCCCCACCGGCGTTCGGCGGGTCCCTCAGAACGCCGCGGGCGGGCGGCCGGTGGCCGCGGCGCAGAAGAGGTCGGCCAGCTCGCGGCCGTACTCGGCGGGGGAGACCCCGGGGCGTTCGCGCAGCACGGCCGGGGCGCCGCGCAGCGCGGCGAACAGCACGTCGGTGAAGACGTCCGGGTCGAAGTCCCGGAACTCCCCGTGCCCCTGACCCTCGGTGAGGAAGCCGGTCAGCTCGGCCCGTCCGGCCCGCTCGTCCGCGTCGAGCTCGGCGCGAAGCCCCTCGGGCAGGGTGGCGGCGGTGACGATCTCCCGCCGGGCCGCCATCTCCTCGGGGTTGCGCGCGCAGTAGTCGACGTTGCCGGTGATGATCCGGCGCAGGGCGTCCTCGAACCCCTCCAGCGGCTCCTCGCCGCCCTCCATGGCCTGGTCGAGCCGGGCGGCGATGTCGCGCATGACGCGACGCATCAGGCGTTCCTTGGTCTTGAAGTGGTACGTGATCAGGCCGGGGCTGATCGACGCCCGCTTGGCGATGCGCACGAACGACGCCTTGGCGTACCCCTCCTCGGCGATGGTCGTGATGGCGGCGCGCACGATCTGGTCGCGCCGCGCGGCCTCCACGAACGTCTCCCCAGACCCCTCCGGATCATTTCCTGGTTGCATGTACAGGATCCTATATGCTCAACTAGGAAGGAGTCCACCGCAGGAGGGGAGGGGCGTATGGAACCCGCGACCGTGGCGCTGACGCAGGTCACCGCGCTGGTCGGCGACGACCTGGCGCCGGCCGACGGCACCGTCGTCATCGAGGGCGGCCGCGTCGCCGCAGTCGGCGCGGTCCCCGTCCCCGCCGGGGCCCGGGAGGTCCCGCTGCCCGGGTGCACCGTGCTGCCCGGGCTGGTGGACACCCACGTCCACCTGGGCGCCCCCGACGGCCGCGGTCCGCTGGCCCTGCTCCGGGCCCTCGCCGACCACCTGCGCTTCCAGCCGGGCAGGCGGCGGGCCTTCCTCGCCCACGGCGTCACCACCGTGTGCAGCCTGGGCGACGAGAATGCCTGGGTCCACGACCTGCGCCGCCGCACCGCCGACGGCGTCCTGGCCGGGCCGCGGGTGCGCATCGCCGGACCGCTCTTCACCGCCCCCGGCGGCCACCCGGTCGCCACCGTCGGCGCCGCGCCCGGCGACGACTGGGTGCGTGTCCCGGGCAGCCCCGACCAGGCCCGCGAGCAGGTCGCCGCGCTGGCCGGGGGAGAGGACCCGGTGGACGTGGTCAAGGTCGTCCAGGACCGGGGCGACCCCGCCCGGCGGACCCTGGAGCCGATCGCGCCGCCGGTGCTGGCCGCCATCACCGAGGAGGCCCACCGGCACGGGGTCCCCGTGGTCGCCCACTGGGGGACCCTGCCCGACCTGGCCGAGCTGCTGGAGGCCGGGGCGGACCACCTCCAGCACCTGGAGCCGCGCGGGCCGCTGGCGGGCTGGCCCGCCGACCTGCTGGAGGCCATGGTGGAGCGCGGGGTCACCCTCGCACCCACCCTGGCCGTCACCGAGGCCCTGCTGGACGCCGGCACCGCCCGCACCCTGCGCCGCCGGGTCCTGGAGTTCCACGAGGCGGGCGGCACCGTGTTGGCGGGCAGCGACACCGGCATGCCCGCCGTGCGGCCGGGCGCGGGCCTGCTCCGCGAGATCGAGCTGCTGGCCGCCTGCGGCCTGGGCCCGGCCGAGGCCTTGGCCGCCGCCACCACCGGGCCCGCCCGCACCCTGGGCGCGGGG
>NZ_JBJJBV010000474.1:0-2559 GCF_045446735.1 Nocardiopsis protaetiae | reverse complement strand
CCCGCCGCCCCTCGCGGTGTCTCCCCCTCCGCGCCCGCCCGAGCGGCCCCCCTCATGTCTCCGTTCGGGTTGGCGCGCGGACACCGCCACGGGACTACGTTGAGTAGCTCCCTCACTCCATAAGGTATCAGTGAGCCAGGTCACTTCTCACCCCCTGATATCGAACAGTTATCCTCCGTCACAATTGTGCGCGGAAGAGCAGGTGGGCCTGGGGGAATCCGCGGCGTTCGTCCTCTTCTGCCGCGATCACGAGCCGGGCCACCTCCGCGAACCCGGCCGCCTCCGCCAGCGCCGCCACCCGGTCCGGCGAGTAGCGGTGGGCGGGCGCCACCCGGTGGTCGAAGGGCTCGGAGAGCCGGGCCGGGTCATCGAGGGCCTGGAACGCCAGCAGCAGGTACCCGCCCGCCGCCAGCATCCGGCGGAACCCCGCCAGCGTCTCGGGCAGCCGCCCGGGCGGGTCGTGGATCACCGAGTAGTGCGCCAGGATCCCGCCCAGCGTGCCGTCGGCCGCCACCGGGCCGGCCAGCTCCCCCACCTCGAACCGCACCCCGGGGTGCGCCGCCCGGGCCTGCGCGACCATCCCCGGCGACAGGTCCACCCCGAACGCGTCCACCCCCAGCCCCCGCAACAGCGCCGTCAGGTGCCCGGGCCCGCACCCGGCGTCCAGCACCGGACCGGTGTCGCGCACCAGCTCCGCGAACACCGGGAACAACGCCCGGTCCAACGGCCTGTGGTCCGCCGCCACCAGGGCCACGTACTCCGGCACCACCGCGTCGTAGGCGGCCCCGATCGTTTTCTCGCTCATGCCCGCCGATGGTAGTGCCCGGACTCGCCACCCGACCGGGGCCGGGCCCTGGCCAGGGCCGGAGGGCGGGTACGTGTGTGGTGTCAACGCTGTGGGGCGCGGGGGTGGTCTGTTCGGGGCCGCGGGCCTGACGGGTGTGCGGGAAACGGTTCCTCCGGCTCCAGGGGGTCGTCCACCCGACCGGGCCCTGGTCACATCCCGTCCCCCGGCCTGGAGCCCTCACCACAGCCGGAGGGAGTCGCGCCGTCCCGGCCTCAGGGGGTTTCCCGCCTGCCCGGGGCCTCAGCCCCAGCCCGGTCACCTACCCGGCCTCCCCCGCCGCAGGGGGTGACGGCCGCGGGAGGCCTCCCGGCCCGACCCCAGGGGGTTGCCCACTTTCCCCGGGGCCTTGGCCCCAGCCCGGTCACGTCCCTGCTCTCCCCCGCCGCAGGGGGTGACGGCCGCGGGAGGCCTTCGGTCCCGACCCCAGAGGGTTTCCACCTGCCGGGGGCCTCAGGCCCCAGCCCATCCCCTTCCCGGAGCCCTTAGCCACATCCCTGGCCACCTCCGCCGCAGGGGGTGACGGCGGCAGGAGGCCTCTGGCCCCGACCCCTGGGGGTCTCCCACCTGCCCGGGGCCTCAGCCCCAGCCCGGTAACCTGCCCGGGGCCTTAGCCATAGCCGGAGTGCGTTGTGCCTCCCCGCCGCAGGGGGTGACGGCCGCAGGAGGCCTCTGGCCCCGACCCCAGAGGGTTTCCGGCCTGCCCGGGGCCTCAGCCATAGCCCTATCCCCTCTTGGAGCCCTTAGCCATAGCCGGAGTGCGTTGTGCCTCCCCCGCCGCAGGGGGTGACGGCCGCAGGAGGCCTCCCGCCCCGGCCCCAGGGGGTTTCGGTAGAGCGGTACGGGGCCCCAGACCCAGGGGGTGAGACAGCAAGAGCAGGTTTCCAAGTGGCCAGCCATCTGCGGACGGCGGTGTGCGGAGACCGCTCTCGGTCGCGTTGGTCTCCACGGGTCACCCCCTGGGAACGTACAGACCCGGGCTGGGCGCGGAGCCGTCCCCACGGTACGACGCCCGGCAGACCAAAAAGACGTACGCGTTCGATGCACGTCCCCGGTGGTGGGGGTGTTTTCCGGGGACGGGTCGGGGCACAGCGCACACCCCCGACCACACAGGTCCACGGAAAGACGCTCCGACTGCAAACCCGCGGTTGCACAGACCTCGCTTGAAAGCCCAACCACAGACGGGGTAACCCCCGCCCTCATTGCCCTCCCCAGACACAGGGGGTGTCGGGAGGAAGAACCACGACCTGCACTCCAGAGAGTGAAACCCCGGCTCCCATTACCCTCCCTGGCCACAGAGGGTGACCGCGTCCACACTTTCGGTGGTGCCGGTGGCGGTCCCGCCTCCCGAAACCCCCGGGGCCAGGGCCGCGGGTGACCGCGGCCTCCACCCCCCGCGGCGAAGGTTCCGGTACCTGCCGCCTCCACCCCCTGGGGCGAGGTGGCGGTTCCCCTTCTGGTCTGGGGTTGATGTTGCGGGTATCTGCGGCCGTCACCCCCTGGGGCGGGGGTTGCGGTTCTTCCTCCGGACACCCTCTGGGGTCGGGGAGGGCAATGAGGGCGAGGGTTACTACTGATCTTTGATTATGCGGTTGACGGAAACGGTGAGGGTTCCAAGCCGACCGACTCGATGAACCCCCGCAGCAGATCGGTGCGCTTGCGCACCAGACGCAGATGCGCGTTGATCACCTGCTCCAAATCCTCCAGACTCCGGA
>NZ_JBJJBV010000473.1:0-2566 GCF_045446735.1 Nocardiopsis protaetiae | reverse complement strand
CGGGCTCGGCGACATCGCCGTGGTCATCGTCCTCGCCGTGGTGCTGCTCGCCCGGCAGGGCGGACTGGCCGCGAAGAAGTCCGCGGAGAGGGTGGCATGATCACCGAGACCGAACCCCGGGCCAGTGCCCCGGACCAGGAGAACCCGACCCCGGTCCCGCTCACCCGGCGCCGACTCCCCCGCTGGGCGGGCCCGGTCGCCGTGCTGGTCGTCCTGGCCACCCTGCCCTTCTCCACCCTCACGGTCCCCGGACTGTTCCAGGGCGCGCTCAACTCCCCCGCGACCCTGCACCTGCTCGCGTTCTGCCTGGTCTTCGGCGGCCTGGCCACCAGCTACGACCTGCTGTACGGGCGGGTGGGCCTGCTGTCCTTCGGGCACGCCCTCTACTTCGCCTGCGGCGCCTACACGGCCGCGCTGCTGATGCGGATCCTGGAGCTGCCCCTGCTGTGGGCGGCGCTGGTCTCCGTCCTGGCCGGAACCCTGCTGTCCCTGCTGCTGGGCGCGGTGGCGCTGCGCGTCAACGGCATCGCGATGGCCATGGTGACCCTGGCGTTCGCCCAGGCCGGATCCATCCTGGTGGCCCGCGACCCGGGCCGGGTGACCGGCGGCGAGGAGGGCCTGTCCCTCAACACCGCGGTGGTCCCCGACGCGTTCGTGGGCGTCATGAACACCGCCAACCTGTACTGGGTGGCGGTCGCCTACGCCGCGTTCGCGACCGTCGTGGTGTGGTGGCTGTCGGCCTCCCCGGTGGGCCGGGTCTGGCAGGGCATCCGCGCCAACGAGCAGCGCGTCGCGGTGCTGGGCGTCAACCCCTACCCGTACAAGCTGGCGGCGTTCACCGTCGGCGGCGGCCTGGCCTCCCTGGGCGGCGTCGTCTACCTGCTGGTCACCGGCGGCGTCACGCCGAGCATCACCACCGCCGAGTTCACCCTCACCCTGCTGGTGATGGTGGCCCTGGGCGGGGCGGGCAGCCGCTGGGGAGCGGTGCTGGGCGCCGGGCTGTACACCTACGCCGAGCACCGGCTGCGGCAGGAGGGCGGGGAGGCCTTCTCGGCCCTGCCCGACTGGATCGCGGCCCCGCTGTCCCAGCCGCTGTTCATCCTGGGCACGCTGTTCGTCCTGATGGTCTTCTTCTTCCCGGGCGGCCTGACCGCGCTGCCCGGGCGGGTCCGGTCGGCGCTGCGCGACCGGCGGACCGCACGCGAGTGAAAGAGACACGCACATGAGCGACACCACCCCGGTCGACGGGGACGAGTACACCGTCCCCGTCGCCGGGGGCGACCTGGCCGTCACCCGGTGGGGTGACGGCCCCGGCGTCCCCGTCCTGGCCGTCCACGGCATCACCGCCAACGGCCACTCCTTCGCCCGCACCGCGGCCGAGCTGGCCGCCCGCGGCGGGCCCCCGCTGCACGCCCCCGACCTGCGCGGGCGCGGGGCCAGCGGCACCCTGCCCGGCCCGTACGGCCTGGCCGCCCACACCGATGACCTCGTCGCCGTCCTGGACCACCTGGGCATCGAGCGCACCGTCTGGGCCGGCCACTCCATGGGCGCGTTCGTGGCCTGCCTGGCCGCCGTGCGCCACCCCGACCGGGTGGCCGGGCTGCTCCTCATCGACGGCGGCCACGGCCTGCCCGTCCCCGCCGGCACCGACATCGACTCCGTCCTGGGCCCGGCCATGGCCCGGCTGCGCATGACCTTCGACTCCCCCGACGACTACCGCGCCTTCTGGCAGCGGCACCCGGCCTTCGCCGGCCGGTGGAACCCCTGGGTCGACGACTACGTGCTGCGCGACCTCACCGGCACCGCCCCCGACCTGCGCTCCACCTGCGACGAGACGGCCGTGCGCGTGGACGGCGGCCAGGTCCTGGCCGACGAGGAGACCCTCGGCGCCGTCCACCGGCTCCCCGTCCCCGCCCGCCTGCTGTGGACGGCGCGCGGACTCATGGACGAGGCGCCCGGGCTGTACACGCCCGAGCGCCTCGCCGACCTGCCCGACTCCGTAGCCACCGCCGGACTCCCCGACGACAACCACTACACCCCGCTGTTCTCCTCAACCGCCGGACTGCTCGCCGAGCAGATCCACACCCTTGTCCAGGAGACCGTGCAGGTGCAGGGCCAGCTGTAGCTCCAGCGCGCGGTCGGGGTGCTGCCAGTCCTCCCCGATGAGCTGACCGATCCGCTCCAGGCGCTGCGCCACCGTGTTCACATGGATGTGCAGCGCCGTCCGGGCCCTGGACAGGTTGCCCCCGGCCGCGAAATAGGCGCGCAGCGTCTCCACCAGCACCGTCCCGCGCCGCTCGTCGTACTCCAGCAGCGGGCCCAGCGCGGAACGCACGAACCCCGGCACGTCCCGGTCCCGGCCCAGCAGCAGCCCCGAGAACCCCAGGTCCTCGGCGGTCGCCAGATCGCCCGCCCGGCCCAGCGCCCGCAACGTCTGCACACACCGCGCCGCCTCCGAGAACGCCGACAGGAACTGCTCCGGGCCGCCCGTCGGCCCGGCCAGCCCCACCGTCACCGGCGCGCCCCCGGCCGCCAGCGCCAGCTCCTCGGCCGCCCGCCGCCCCGC
>NZ_JBJJBV010000472.1:0-2656 GCF_045446735.1 Nocardiopsis protaetiae | reverse complement strand
CGCCGGTGAAGCCGGGGCCCGGCCACCCCCGGGGCGCCCGGCCGACGGTGGCCGCCCGCCGGTGCAGCCGGGGGCGAGGACTTCGAGAGAGAGGGACATCCCATGGAGACGTTGTTCGATCCCGACGGCCCGGAGCGGCCGGAGGACCTGCACGAGTGGACCGCGCGCGGTTTCGAGGTGGGCGAGGCGCGGCGGTGGATCGGCTCCGGGTTCGCGCTGGCCGACGCCGAGCGGTGGCGGGCCGCGGGCGTGTACCGGCCCGGCCCCGCGCTGGCCTGGCGGACCGCCGGGCTGACCCCGTACACGGTGCGGCCGCTGCTGCGGGCGGGGATGACGCCGCAGGACGCGGTGCGCTGGCACGAGCTGGGGTACGCGCACGCGGAGGCCGCCGAGCGGCACCTGGCGGGCGAGCGCCCGGGGCCCCGCGGCCTCCTGCACCGGTGGCTGCGGCGGCGCCGCTCTCCGGCGGCCCCCGCCGAAGGCGGGGGCGGGGAGGCGATGGGGGCGCTGCTGGCCGCCGGGGTCGCCGCGGCCGCCGCCCGCCCCTTTGCGGACACCGGCTGGGCCGGGCCGGACGCGGTGCCCTGGGCCCGGGCCGGGATCGACCCGGCGCGGGCGCTGATCCTGCGCGAGCTGGGGTTCACCGCCGCCGAGGCGAGTTCCCTGGGCACCGACGCGGTGGAGCTGCTGCGCGCCTGGTGGGACGCGGGCGTCCCGCGCGGCGAGGTCGCCGCCTGGGCGGCGGCGGGCTTCTCCCCCGCCGAGGCCGCCCGCCTGCGGAGCCGGGGTGTGGACCCCGAGCGCGCCCGTGTCCTGCGCGCCCTCGGCGACACCGCCTGACCCGCCCTCTCCTGGGCCCCGGGTGGCACACCCCGGGCTCGGGGAGCGCGCCCGGCCGGGGCCCCGCGGCGGCCGGGGCGTTCCCCCGCGCCGGCGGACAGGTCGAGACTGCGGACGGCGGCGCGGGCCGTCAGAGATGGCGGTGGCGCGGTCGGCGTATCAGGCGGTCAGGGGCGGGCGGGAGTGCGGACGGCAGCGGGGCCGTCAACAATGGCGGGGCGCGGGCGGCGGCACGAGTCGTCAGAGGTGACAGGGGTACGGGCGGCGTCTCAGACGGGCGGGGATGCGGGCGACGGCACGAGCCGTCGGAGACGGCGGCGCGCGGGCGGTGTCTCAGGCGGTCAGGGGCGGGCGAGGGTGCGGGTGGTGGCGGCGGCGTGGGCGGCGCCGCGGCCGGTGGCGCGGGCGGTGATCCGGCCGCCGCCGATGCGCAGCGCGACCTCGGTGTCCTCCGCGGTGGCGGCCCCGGCCGCGGCGGCCACGGCGCCGACGGGGTCCACGACCAGCCTTGCCCGGGGCAGGGCGCGGGCGGGGAAGGCCGCGGCCAGGTGACGGTACAGGTCCACCAGGACGGCGTGCAGCAGCGGCCCGTGCTCGGCCGGGTCGTCGGTGACCAGGACCGCGGTGACCGCGTCGGTGTCGGCGGCGGCGCGCAGCGCGTCCTCGACCGCTTCGAGGCGGCCCGGCCCCAGCACGGCCACCACGCCGTCGGCGCCGAACCCGACCGGTTCCCCGGTGGCCGGGTCGACCGCGTCCGGGGGCTCCCAGGGGTCGTCGGCGGGCTCGGCCGGGGCGATGTGGGCCAGGTGGGGCGGCTCGGTGTCGTCCAGGTCCAGCCCCGCCAGGTGCTCGCAGGTGCGGATGACCGTGAAGGGGTCCACCGTGCCCGGGGCGACGGCGGCGGTGTGCTCGGCGCCGCGGAGCACGGTGAGGACGGCCTGCGCCTGGCGGACCCGGCGGCGGCCGTCCCCGGCCAGGGCCTCCAGGGACAGGGCGAGCAGGACGGCCTCCACTCGGACCAGCTGCGCGAAGAGGCGGCGCACCGGGGCGTCGGACAGCACCTCCGGGGTGAGCCCGGCGGCGGTGCCCAGCGGCTCGTCGGACCCGGTGAGCGGGATGCGGGAGAGCCGGGCACGGGCGAAGGCGCCCAGGGCCGCCGCCGGGTCGGCGCCGGGATCAGAGGCGGCGGCAGGGGGCTCGGAGCGTTCGGCGGCGTCGGCCAGCACCGAGAAGTAGAGGGCGCGTTTGCCCGGGAAGTTGGAGTACACCGCCCCCCGGGTGAGGTCGGCCCGGGCCGCGATGCGGTCGATCTTGGCGTCGCGGTACCCCCGCTCGGCGAACTCCTCCGCGGCGGCGGCCAGCACCCGCGCGCGGTTGCGGACCTGCTGCTGTGCCCTCGTGAGCCGGACCATGCCCCTCCCCCGTGTCTGGTGCCGTCCACCCGATCCTACGTTGAGATGCCCTCGACACTCGGATGTCCACAGCACCCGAATGATTCCGTCATCTGAAATGGGGGCGAGCCGCGAGGAACCCCCGTTCCAGGCCCAGGGCCCGGTCGAACGGTCGAAAGAGCGGGCGCCCCGTACGGTCGCGCACGGCCGCACGGGCGGGGTCCGTGCCGCCCTCGCCCAGGTACCGGATTTTCCTTGATCGAGTTTTCTTATGCCGATTGCTCGTTGATTTTTTGCAAGATCCTGTCGGAGTCTTGCGGAGCGCGTCACACCGACCTAGGGTGTGCGTCACGTTCGGTGCTTCGGCGACTCGCCACCGTCACCTCCCGGCGACACGTGGGGGCCGCCACCGGACGTCCGCGGCC
>NZ_JBJJBV010000471.1:0-2643 GCF_045446735.1 Nocardiopsis protaetiae | reverse complement strand
CCGGCCCCCGTGCCGGACGGACAGGATGCCGCCCACAACTGAGCGGGCGGGCAGGAAGAACGGGGTGAACGGCGCGGCCCCTCCCGGACGAATTCCGGGAGGGGCCGCGCCCGTGTGCGGGCGGGATCAGGTCGTGGGACGGACCTCGGTGGTGTCACCCGTCTCCCATGGCCGGGGCCATGGCCGGGCGGCGGGCGGGGCTGTGTGCGGCCACAGGGCGAGGAGGAGTGCGTCGATGTCCGGGGCCTCGATCAGGCCGGCGGGGGTGGCGGCCCAGAAGGACTGGGTGGCCTCGCCCCACCAGATGATCAGGTGGCGGTGGCGGGATTGGAGCGCGGCGGCCCGGGCGTGCTCGTGGGAGAACTCGGCGCGGTGGCCGCCCAGGCGGGGCAGCCGCTGGGCACGGCGCTCGCGACAGGAGGGGTGCTCACAGGTGGGGCAGACCGGACCGATGAGCGGGGTCCGGCGCGAGAGCAGCGGGATGGGGCGGAAATCGTCGGGACGGCGGGGCGCGGGAACGGAGGGGGTGGAGGGGATAGGGTGCTGCATCAGATCCTCTTTCCTTGCTTATGTCTGGGTTGGGTTTTGGGGGATTCAGGGCCCGGAAGAGCGCGGCAACGCTCTCCTGGGCCCGTCTCATGTCAGCGGCGGTGTTCGCTAGCCGTCGGTGCTGTTCCAGCGGCTCCCGGCCAGGTCGTAGGCCAGGCGGAACCACACCGTGCGGAACTCCGCGTTGCCGTTGTCGCCCCACGCGGAGGCCAGGGCGTCGACCAGCGCCAGGCCGCGTCCGGACTCGGACGCGGGCTCGGACTCGGACCCGGGCTCGGGCTCGAAATCGGCGGGCGGGGTGAGGTTGTTCTTCCCGGGCTTGAGGTGGGCGTCCCGCGTGCGCAGCCCGCCCCGGTCGCGGCAGGCCAGGCGCAGGCCGTCGCGGTTGCGGTGGACGAGGAGGGTGTAGGTGCCGCCGGGGCGTCCGGAGAGGCTGTGCCGGATCGCGTTGGTGGCGAGCTCCCCGCCGAGCAGGGTGAAGAGGTAGCGGTAGTCGGTGTCCTGTTCGGCGGCGCAGGTGTCGAGGAACGCCCGGACCAGGGGCAGGACGGCCGGGGTGCCCGCGAAGTGGTAGCGGCGCATCCGGTAGTTGGGCCGCTCGGGCCGGCGGGTGAAGTAGTGGCGGTGCCCCGGCTGGATGAAGCAGGAGAGGGGAACGGTGGCCTCCCCCAGCTCGGGGACGGGCGTGGGGGCGGGCCGCTGGACGGGCAGGGCTATCGGGGTGGTTGCGGGCATGACGAACACACTCCTCGGCATGACGTGAGCTGAACAGGGGTTTCGTGGCGCCCGTCGGGGGAGTCTCACGGATGCCGTGATGTGCGGAACGGGCAAGGCGTAGCCTGACCGACAGGAACCCTGTGTGATGTGCTGGTCACCGGCTACACTCCAGATAGTGCACCCGGAAATCCTTGCCTGTCAATCGAAAACTGGGATTTCCGGCAAATATTCACTAGGCTGGTCTCATGCAACGTCCACACAGTCCCACGATCCGCCTGCGGAGACTTGGCTTCGAGCTCCGCCACCTGCGGGAACGGCACAAGCTGACCCTTGAAGAGGCCTCCAAAAGGTCGGGGGTCCCCCGAACCACTCTCAGCAAGATCGAGACAGCGGAGTCCCGCCGCACACGGGCACACGACCTCGATGCCCTCGCCGACCTGTACGAGGTCAGCGATGAGACACGGGAGGCCTTCCACCAGCTCTACCGAGAGTCCAAGGAAAGGGGCTGGTGGTACCGATACAGGGAGCTTTTCGGAGTCAGCGGCCTACCGGCCTTCGAGGTCGAGGCGTCCTTCATCCGCACCTTTGAGGCCCAGGTCATTCCCGGCCTCCTACAGATTCCCGAGTACACGCGTGCCGTGTTCACAGGGACGAACTCTTATGCGGATGCTGAGATTCAGCGTCACATCGAGGCGCGCATGGAGCGCCAGACCATCTTGGCTCGTCTGTACCCGCCTGAGTACGCGGCCATCATCGATGAGGCAGCTATGCGGCGTCAGGCCGGCTCGGCCGAGGTGATGCGCGAACAGCTCCGCCATCTCGTCCACCTGGCTACACGCCAACACATCTCGATACACATCCTGCCTTTCTCAGCAGGCATGCACGCCGCGAACCTAGGCGGGTTCCAGATTATGGAGTTCAGCGATCCAGCAGACCCCACTGTCTGCTTCGCCGAAGTTCCAACCGCAGGCCTCTTCCTCGAAGACGAGGCTGAGATTCGCCGTTACGACGCCATCTGGCGCGAAGCCCATAACGCGGCACTGACAGTAGCCCAGAGCGTAAGCTTCATCAAAGATGTACTAGCGTCCATAGAGGGTGAAACGTGACAAAACTAGTCTTCCGCAAGAGCAGCTACAGCGGCGCTGGGCAGAACTGCGTTGAAGTTGCCCAGGTGCCGCCCACCTTCCGGAAGTCCAGCTACAGCGGCCACGCGCAGAACTGTGTTGAGGTGGCGCACGTCCCCGCGGGCTTCCGCAAGAGCACCCACAGCGGCGCCAGCGAGAACTGCGTCGAGGTCGCCGATCTGCCCTGTGGTGCGGCCATCCGCGACTCCAAGCGCCCCGACGCCGGGCACCTCCCCTTCCCCGCCACCGAGTG
>NZ_JBJJBV010000470.1:0-2661 GCF_045446735.1 Nocardiopsis protaetiae | reverse complement strand
CTGGCTCATGTGGATCCTCACCGGCGTCTTCGTCTTCGACTTCTCCATGCACGCCCTCGGGCTCTGACCCGCCAGGAATCCAGGGGACCGGTCCGCACGCCACGCGGACCGGTCCCCCGCGTTTCACGAGGGCGGGAGCAAGTCAATACCTTCCAACAGATCCAAACCGACGGCCCGCGCGTCACAATGAAAGATGGAGGCCGCAGCGGGCGGCTCCCCACCGACAGGGCGCGAAACATGACGACACCGCTCCTCCCCACCGACCCGGCCACGATCGGCCCCTACACCGTCACCTCCCGCATCGACAGCGGCGGACAGGGCACCGTCTACCTCGCGCGCGCCGCAGACGGCACCCAGGCGGCGGTCAAGGTCCTGGGCGGCACCTGGGAGGGCGACTCCCGCCAGCGCGACCGCTTCGTCCAGGAGCTCACCGCGGCCCGCCGCGTCGCGCCCTTCTGCACCGCCGCGGTCCTGGACGCCGACATGGACGTCGAACCGCCCTACATCGCCAGCGAGTACGTCCCCGGCCCCACCCTGCGCTCCGCGATCGAGAACGACGGCCCCCGCACCGGCCCCGACCTGGACCGGCTGGCCATCGCCACCGTCACCGCCCTGGCCGCCGTCCACGAGGCCGGCGTCGTCCACCGCGACCTCAAGCCCGGCAACGTCATCCTGGGCCCCGACGGCCCCCGCGTCATCGACTTCGGCATCGCCCGCCTGGTCGACGCCACCCGGCAGACCACCACCGTCGCCGGCACCCCCGCCTACATGTCCCCCGAGCAGATCCGCGGCCGCGCCCTGGGCCCGGCCAGCGACCTGTTCTCCTGGGCCGCCGTCATGGTCTACGCCGCCACCGGCCACCGCGCCTTCCACGGCGGCACCACCCTGGCCATCGTCGACCAGGTGCTCACCTCCCCGCCGGACCTCACCGACGTCCCCGAGCGGCTGCACCCGGTCCTGGAGCGCTGCCTGGACAAGGACCCCGACCGCCGGCCCACCGCCATGGAGGTGCTGGCCGCGCTCATCGGCGGCGGCGCCCTGCCCGAGGCCGCCCCCGCCACCCTGCTGCTGGAGCAGACCTCCACCGCGGTGGGCACCGACACCGCCCGCATCCACGCCGTCCCGGAGGTGCCCGCACCCCGGCGCGGGGCGGCGCGCGGGGCGGCGGCCGTGCCGCTGCCGCACAGCGGGCCCGACACCGGCGCGCTGTCCGCGGTGGACCCCGTCGTGAACCCCACGGTGAACGCCGCCGCGGACCCCGCCGCGGGCACCACCGGTACCGGGGGACGGGCGGCCGCCGAGGCCACCGGCGGCCCCGGCACCGCCGAGGGCCCCTGGCGCACCGGGCCGACCGCCCCCGGCGAGGCGATCCCGCGCACCCGCGTGTCCCCGCGGATCGCGCCCCGCACCGCCGCCGCACCTCCCGCGGGTCCGCCGGCCGGACCGCCCGGGGGCGCTCCCCCGGCGCCCGCGGTCGACGGACGGCCCCGGCGCCGCCGCCGCTCCTCCGCCGGGTGGGTGACGGCCGGGGCGCTGGTGGTACTGGCCGCCCTGGGCGGCGTGCTGTTCTGGGCCTACGGCCTCAACAGCCCCCCGCCCGTGGAGCCGGTGGGCAACACCCCCACCGAGGAGGCCGTGGACACCCCCGCCGAGGTGGAGGAGGCACCGGCCGAGGAGGAGGGCACCGGCGGGGAGACCGACACCTGGACGCCGCCCGCCGAGGGGACCGGCGGCACCGACACCTGGGGCGGCACGGAGGTCGACTGCCACGCCGACCCGCACCACCCCGACTGCGTCACCGTCGACCCGCCCGACTGCGAGACCCACCCGGACGCCTGCTGGGAGCCCGAGACCGGCACGGGCGGCGGCGAGACCGGTGAGGGCGGCGAGGGCACCGGCGGTGGTACCGGCGGCGGCACCGAGGGCGGGGGCACCGACACCGGTGGCGGAACGGAGACCGAGGTCCCCTGACGAGGCCTTCCCCTGTTGCCCGGAGTGCGTGGGATGTCCGAAATCGCCACCTGTACGAAGTAGATCAAAATCGGACATCCCTGGCATTCCAGCGAAAGCGCCGTTGACAGTCCGTAGGCGGTCCTCATAAGTTGTCATTGACAACATCGCCTTCGGGAAGAGCAACCAGAGCACTGTGACTCCACCCACCGCTGAAGCGGCGGGCTTCCCACGACACCTAGTCGGTGTCGTAGAGGGCCAGCCCGGCCCTGAGGACGTTCGTCGCCCCGACCACGTCGGCGTGCTCGGCAAACGAGCACTCGACGCACCGGAACTTGTCTTGCGTTGGACGGTTCTCCACAGCGACGTGCCCGCACTCGGGGCATGTGCGGGAGGTGTTGCGGGGGTTCACCGGGACCACCACACGACCGGCGCTTTCAGCCTTGTGCGCGAGGATGCCCAGGAACACCCCCCAACCCGCATCAGCAATCGATCGGTTCAGCCCAGCCTTGGCACGGGCGCCGTTGGGCAGGAAGGCGCCCGACTGTTCGGGATCCGGCTTGGGCTTGGGGGCCTTGAGCATGTTCGCGACGGTCAGCGCCTCGTGCGCAATCAGATCGTTCTCACGCACCAGTCCCAGCGCGGTCTTGTGCGCGTGATCCAACCGTTGCCGGACGACCTTGCCGTGCAGGCGCTTGACCTTGTCGGCCG
>NZ_JBJJBV010000047.1:0-54037 GCF_045446735.1 Nocardiopsis protaetiae | reverse complement strand
CCCCCTCGGGGTTTCGACGGTGCCCGCTAGGGGTTGATGACGGCCTCGACGTCGGCGAAGCGGTCGATCTCGCAGCCGTTCAGCTTGTTGAACTCGGTGTCGATCTCGGTGCCGTCGATGTGGCCGGTCACCCGGACCACCTCGGGGCCGCCGATCTGCATCGTGCACATCATGTCGGTGGTGTCGAGCAGGAACGGGTCGGTCCCGACCTCCTCGATCTCCGTGCAGGCGGCCGCCGGGTCGGGGTGGTCACCGCCCTCGGGGGCGCAGGTGAGCGTCCACACGCCCTCCTCGAAGCCGGACTCGGGCGAGAGGCCGCCCTCGTCGCCGAGAGAGCGCTCGATGGTCAGTTCGGTGGTGGAGTCGCCGCCGGGCGCCTCCTGGGGGGATTCGGTACCCTCCTCCGCGGAGGGGGCATCCTGGTCGGGGGCGGAGGGACTGGATTCTTCGGAACCGGGTGCCGGGGCACCCACCTCGGTGGGCTCGTTGCCGCAGGCCGTCAGGAGCAGGCCGAGGGCCGCGAGCGCGGCGAGGCGGGTCGGCAGGGCCGTCGCGATGGTGTGCTGAGCCATGACGCTTGGACGCCGCCGCGTCACACACGGTTCCCCCTCCCGAAAAGAAATCTCCGGAGAATTCCGGAGCAACCGGATCTGCGGATCCACGGATCCACATGGGGGTCATGGATGTTCGGCAACGTGCCCGAGGTCGGAGTCACCGAGGTTCCCGAGGACGGGTACCTGCTCGACGTGCGCGAGAACGACGAGTGGGCGGCCGGCCACGCGCCCGCGGCCGTGCACATCCCGCTCGGCGAGCTCAACACCCGGGCCGGGGAGATCCCGCAGGACCGCCGGGTGTACGTGGTCTGCCGCGCGGGCGGGCGCTCGGCCCAGGCCGCCGCCGCCCTCAACAACGCGGGCTGGACCGCGGTCAACGTCGCCGGCGGCATGCAGTCCTGGGAGCGTTCCGGACTGGACATGAAGGCCGACTCGGACGCCGAACCGAGGGTGATCTGAGTCGCATCGGGCCCGGAAGGCGATCTGATTGTCCAAAGCCCTGCCCCGCAGGGCCCTCGGGTGGCACTATGACGTCGTGAGTTCCGAGCGCGCGCCCCTCAGCGCCGAAGCCGTGCTGGCCTCGTCGGCGGACGCGGTGGTCGGTCTCGACAGCGAACTCCGGGTGTTCCTGTGGAACCCGGCGGCCGAGCGACTGTTCGGCTGGCGGGCGGGCGAGGTGCTCGGGGGTGAGCTGCCGATCGTCCCCGCAGAGCTGAAGACCGAGCACGGCGCGGTGCTCGAACAGGTGCGCGCCGGGCCCTCCCTCACCATTCACAGCCGTCGCACGCGCAACGACGGCACCCCGATCGACGTGCGGATCAGCACCGCCGCGCTGCCCGCCGACGACGGCGGGCACGCGGGCTGGGTGCTCACCCTCTACCCGACGGACAACGAGGCGCAGGCGCACACCGCCGCCATGGAGCGCGCCCGGCTGGTGCGCCGCCTCACCGACGTGGTCGTCGACATCAACGCCGACCTGAGCCTGCAATCGGTGCTGGACCGTATCTCCAGCGCCATCACCGAGCTCACCGGCGCCGACGCCGGTGGCTTCGTGCTGCTCAACGAGGACCGGGTGGAGCTGGTGAGCATCACCCGCCTGTCCGCAGAGCTCCAGGGCTCCAGCGCACCGCTGGAGACCAGCCTGTTCGGCGAGCTGCTGCGCAGCGGCAAGTCGGTGCTGCTCGCCAACGAGGACACCCGCGGCCTCCAGGACCTGGTCTGGGCCGACCTGCCCGGGCTGCACACCATCGCCCTGTGCGTGTCCAACGTGCACGGCCGCCCCTACGGCGCCCTGTACGCGCTGTACAGCCAGCGCCGGGTCGGCCACGTCGAACTCGAACTGCTGGAGCTGCTCGCCGCCCACGCCGGGGTGGCCATCGGCAACGCGATGGCCTACGAGGAGCTCAACCACCAGCGGGTGCACGAGAAGGCGGTGGCCGACTCCAGCGCCGACGGCATCGCCGTGCTGGACTTCGGCGGCCGCGTGCGCAAGTGGAACCGGTCCGCGGTCGAGCTCACCGGCTACCCGTCCGAGGTGGTGGAGGGCCGCCACCCGCCGTTCCCGATCCCCGCCTGCCACGGCCGCCCCATCAAGCACCGGCTCAAGGACGGGCGCTGGCTGGAGATCCTCATGGCGCGGATCCCCCGCACCCACGAGTGGGTGGTGGACTTCCGCGACATCACCGCGCAGAAGGCGATGGAGGACGAGCGCGAGGCGTTCCTGGCCACCACGGGCCACGAGCTGCGCACACCCATCACCGCGATCCACGGGTTCGCCACCACGCTGATCCGCAAGTGGTCGCGGATGAGCTCGGAGGCCCAGCGGGAGGCGGTGAGCAACATCGTGGACCGGTCCACGGCGCTGACCCTGCTGGTGGAGCGGCTCAGCCTGGGCTCGGACGCCTCCCGCGGCGAGCTGGACGTCAACCCGGTCCCGTTCGAGCTGCCCCGGGTGCTGAGCCAGGCCGTGATGACGTTCCGGTCCCTGTCGGACCGGCACGACGTGGTGCTGAGCGCGCCCGAGGACCTGCCCACGGTGTTCGCCGACCCGCTGGCCACCGGCATCATCATGGACCAGCTGCTGGACAACTCCATCAAGTTCTCCCCCGAGGGCGGCACCGTGCACGTCGGGGTGGCGGTGGAGGGCGACGCCGTCGCGGTCTCGGTGGACGACGACGGCCCCGGCCTGCGCCCGGGCGACGAGGAGCGGGTGTTCGACCGCTTCTTCCAGGGCGGGGTGCGCGGCGACCGGCGGCGTTTCGGCGGTCTGGGGCTGGGTCTGTACATCGTGCGCAAACTCGCCCAGGACCAGGGCGGGGACGTCACCGCGCGCCGGCTGGAGCGCGGTACCCGCATGTGCTTCACCCTGCCGCTGGACCGGGGCGAGGGCCCCGGCCCCGGCGGGGACGGGGACGACGGCGCGGTCGTCGAGCCGCCCGGGGTGGCGGCGGTCCGGGTCGGGGTGACCGGACGGGACGAACCCCAGGGGTCACCCGGGCCCCAGGCACCGCCCGGCCCGCAGGGGGCGCCGAAAATCTCCTCCGGCCCCGAAGCCCTGCCACGCCAGCGATCCACGCGTCCCAAGGCGGGCCGACCCGCGTGATTCACCGGGGCGTTGGTTTCCGTTCGAGGTGATCGGGGCATTTCCACCCCTGGCGGAATTCGCCGTCACACAACGGGCGGGTTCCGGACCGCACCAGAGCACGAACGCGCAGGGACGAAAGCCGTGTCAGGAGACCACACCCCGTTCGACCCGGGGGAGCACCCCGCCAAGGTCGAACGGCACGTCATCCTCCCCTACGTCCCCGCCACCGTGATGGACGCGCGCCACCGTCTGGGCGAGGACCTGCGCGCCATGGGCGTCGCCGAGGAGCGCATCGACGAGGCCGCCCTCATCATCAGCGAACTGGTCAGCAACGCGCTGCGCCACGCCAGCCCCCTGCCCACCCCCGCCAACCCGGCCAACAGCGTCGGCGTCGCCTGGCGGGCCGAGGTGGACGCCTCCCCCGGGCCCGGCGGCTGGCTGGAGATCTCCGTCCGCGACGGCGGCTCGACCACCATGCCCCGGGTGGCCGATCCGAGCACCACCGGCCTGGGCGGGCGCGGCCTGGGGATCGTCCAGCACCTGGCCGGGCGCTGGGGCACCGAGATGGACGCGACCACCACCACGGTCTGGGCGGTGCTGGACCTGCCCGCCGACGGCGCCGACGGCGCCGGGCGGGAGAAGGGCACCGTGACGGACGTGCTCCCGGACGCCGCCGGACCGGCCGCCGGTCCCGCCGGACGCACCCGGGACCCGCGCGGCGACGGCCCCGTGGCGTCGTCCCTGCCCTTCACCGCCCGGGACCGCGCCCACGGCGCCCTTCTCTGAAACCCCGGCTCCGGGACTCCGGTTCCGGGACTCCGGCTCCGGGGCCCGTGCCCGGAAAACCCGCGCCCTGCGACCCCCGCCCTGAAACCGCAGCTTGGAGCGGTCGGCCCCCGGCGCCGGGAGGGAACGTGACCGATGTCGCGAAACACCGTCAACGAGGTGGCCCGGCCCGGACCTGGCCGCTACAGTCACGACTGTGGAGTTGAAGATATCGAGCCGATCTCAAGATGACCTCGCGGTGGTAACCGTCGGTGGCGAGATCGACCTGTACACGGCACCCCGCCTGCGCGACGAGCTCATCACGGCCCTCGACGAGGGGGCCCGGAGGCTGGTCATCGACATGTCGTCGACCGAGTTCTGCGACTCGACCGGCATCAGTGTCCTGCTCTCGGCGATGAAGCGCTCCCGCGACAAGGGCGGCGACCTGGAACTCGTGGCGCCCAAGGCGGCCGTCATGAAGGTCCTTCAGGTCACCGGCCTGCACGAGGTCTTCGTCATCCACCCCGACACCGACGCACTGCCGGTGGCCGCGGGGACCGGAACCGCCCCCTAGAACGGGCCGCGGTGACACGGGGGGGGAACGGCGGGCCCGAGAAACCGGGGGTCGCCGTGGTGATCGCCGCCAAGGACGAGGAGGCGCGGGTCGGCCGCACCGTGGCCGCCGTCCGGGCACTGCCCGGGGTGGACCTGGTCGTCGTGGTCGACGACGGATCCGCCGACCGTACCTCGGAGGTGGCCCTGGAGGCCGGGGCCCGGGTGCTCCGGCACAGCCGCAACCGCGGCAAGGGCGCGGCGATGGAGACCGGGGCCGAGGGCGTCCGGCTCATCGAGGAGCACGAGGAGGGGGCCGCCGGGATCCGGCCGCCCCGCCACCTGCTGTTCCTCGACGCCGACCTGGAGGCGACCGCCGCCGGGGCGGCGCCCCTGGTGGAACCGGTCGTCGAGGGCAAGGCCGACATGACCATCGCGCTGTTCCCCGCCACCCGGCTGCGCCTGGGCGGACACGGGTTCGTGGTGCGCCTGGCCCGCGGCGGCGTACGCCGGGCGACCGGGTGGGAGCCCGAGCAGCCGCTCAACGGGCAGCGCTGTATCACCCGCGCCGCGTTCGAGGCGGCCCGGCCGCTCGCCCCGGGGTTCGGGGTGGAGACCGGGCTGACCATCGACGTGCTGCGCGCCGGGCTGCGGGTGATCGAGGTCGAGGTGCCCCTGGAGCACCGGGCCACCGGCGCCGACCTGCGCGCCCAGCTGCACCGGGCGCACCAGTTCGTCGACGTGCTGCGGGCGCTGGCCGCCCGCCAGGTGGGCGCCACCGTGCGGCGCGCCCTGTCCGGCGGACGCGGCCGACAGCGGAGATAGCGTCTCCTTTCCCGGTAAAAATCGCCGATAACAGCACCATGAGTGCGCTCGGTAGCGATACGCTCACACGATGTTCACCATGATCCTGGCCGTCGCGGGCGTGCTCACGGGTCTGGGCGGACTCGCCCTGGGCGGGTACGCGCTGGCCAGGGCCCGCGCCATCGACGCCGACACCCGCGTCCTCGCCCAGCGTGCCGCCGCCTCCGCCCAGGTCGGCGTCACCGACCCGCTCGCCGTGCGCGACATGGCGGTACTCCACTACGACGCCCTGGAGGAGATGTCCGGGGCCCGCTCCTTCTCCCTCGCCCTGCTCAACGGCGACGGCGACGGGGTGGTCGTCACCTCCATCAACGGCCGGACCGAATCGCGCACCTACGCCAAGGCCGTGGTGCGCGGCGAGTCCGAGACCCTGCTCAGCCCCGAGGAGTACCGCGTCGTGCGGGCCGCCCGGCTGGGCGAGGGCATCGGCACCACCGTGCCCGCCCCGCGGGTCACCGGCCCGGTGGTCGCCGAGGACGCCGAGGACGCGGTCACCGTCGTCCCCGACCCCGAGGCCCCGGAACCCGCCGCGGCCGGGGGACGCGACGGAACGGCGCAGAAGGACGACGCGGAGCCGGCGGAGAGGAGGGACATCGTCGCGGTGCCCGACATCGACGCCGACGGCCCCGCCGAGACCGTCACCGGGCGCCGCACCGCCCTGCGCAGGGCGCCCGGACCGCGCCGCGGCACCGAGTGACCGCCCACCCCACCCCGGTGCGGCTACCCTGAACACCATGCCCAACCGTTACGCCTACCTCGGCCCCGAGGGCACCTTCACCGAGGCCGCGCTGCGCGCCCTGCGCCCCGACGCGCCCGCCACCATGCGCATCCCCTGCGAAGGGGTCGCCGCGGTCTTCGACGCCGTGCGCACCGGAGCGGTCGAGGGCGGCGTCGTGCCCCTGGAGAACTCGGTCGAGGGCGGCGTCACCTCCACCATCGCCGAACTCATCAACGGCGAGCCGCTGGTCATCAGCGGCGAGACCGCGGTCCCGGTGGAGTTCGCGCTGTTCGCGCGGCCCGGCACCACGCTCAACGACGTCAAGACGGTGGCCACCCACCCGCACGCCCTGGCCCAGTGCCGGGGCTGGCTGGCCCGGCACCTGCCCGACGCCGAGACGCACACCGTCTCCTCCACGGCCGCCGCCGCGCGCACCGTCTCCGAACCCGGCGCGCCCTACGACGCCGCCATCTGCGCCGTCATCGCCGGGGAGCGCTACGGCCTGCACGCCCTGGCCACCGGGGTGGGCGACCGCGCCGACGCCGCCACCCGGTTCATCTACCTGACCCGGCCCGGACGCCCGCCCGCGCCGACCGGCACCGACCTGACGTCGGTGGTCGCGTTCATCGCCGACGACCACCCGGGCGCGCTCATCGAGGTGCTCACCCAGTTCGCGGTGCGCGGGGTCAACCTCACCCGGCTGGAGTCGCGCCCCACCGGCGACGGGCTGGGCAGCTACTGCTTCTGCATCGACGCCGAGGGGCACGTGGCCGACGCGCGCGTCGGCGAGGCCCTCATGGGGCTGCGCCGGGTCTGCCGCGACGTGCGCTTCCTGGGCAGCTATCCGCGCAGCGGGCGGGCCACCGAACTCGACCCGCCGCTGCGCCCCCGCCCCGCCACCGAGGCCGACTACGCCGAGTCGGAGCGCTGGCTGGCCCGGATCCGCTCCGGCGGCATCGACTGACACCCCTCGGGAGCCCCGCCCCCGGGGCTCCCGTCCCCGGGGCCCGGCCGGCCCGGATTCAGTCGTCCAGGACGTCGCCGCCCTCCGCCTCGAACACCCACTCCTCCGCCGCGGCCCGGCGCAGCTCCAGGTAGAGCGCCAGCCGCAGCGCGGTGTCGCGGGGCCGCTCGGTGTCGAGGGCCTCCAGCGCGGCGCTCAGTTCCTCGGTGGTCATCTCGCTCAACGGTTTCACTGCCGTCCCCTCCCCGGAACCCGGTGATCTCTCATCGTGAGGACGCGGTGACAACGTGTTCATGACGCGAACCGGGAAAAGATGTCGGCGCGCTCCGGACCGGGCGGTAATCTGCAAGACGTGATCGACCTTCGCGCTCTCCGAGAAGACCCCGAACGACTCCGCGCCTCGCAGCGCGCCCGCGGGGAGGACCCCTCCGTCGCCGACCGGCTGCTCGAACTGGACTCCGAGCGGCGCTCCGCGCTCACCCGCTTCGAGACCCTGCGCGCCGAGCAGAAGAGTGTGGGCAAGTCGGTCTCCAAGGCCTCCCCGGAGGAGCGCGAGGTCCTCCTGGCCCGGGCCAAGGGGCTGGCCGCCGAGGTCAAGGCCGCCGAGGCCGAGGCCGACCGCCTCGCCGGCGAACTCGACCGGGCCGTGGCCGGTGTGCCCAACCTCGTCGAGGAGGGCGCCCCCCAGGGCGGCGTCGACGACTTCAAGGTCCTGGAGACCGTCGGCACCCCGCGCACGTTCGACTTCACCCCGCGCGACCACCTGGAGCTGGGCGAGAAGCTCGGCGCCATCGACATGGAGCGCGGCGCCAAGGTGTCCGGGGCGCGCTTCTACTTCCTCACCGGGGTCGGCGCCCAGCTGGAGCTGGCGCTGCTGAACATGGCCATGAACCAGGCCGTCGCCGCCGGGTTCACCCCGATGATCCCGCCCGTCCTGGTCAAGCCCGAGACCATGGAGGGCACCGGCTTCCTGGGCGCCCACGCCGACGAGGTGTACCGGCTGCCCGCCGACGACCTCTACCTGGTGGGCACCTCCGAGGTGCCGCTGGCCGGGTACCACGCCGGGGAGATCCTGCCCGCCGACGCCCTGCCCAACCGGTACATCGGCTGGTCGCCGTGCTTCCGCCGGGAGGCGGGCTCCTACGGCAAGGACACCCGCGGCATCATCCGGGTGCACCAGTTCAACAAGGTGGAGATGTTCGTCTACACCCACCCCGACCACGCCCACGAGGAGCACAAGCGGCTGCTCGCCTGGGAGCGGGAGATGCTCGACAAGCTGGAGCTGCCCTACCGGGTCGTCGACATCGCCGCCGGCGACCTGGGCACCAGCGCCGCCCGCAAGTACGACTGCGAGGCGTGGGTTCCCACCCAGGAGACCTACCGGGAGCTGACCTCCACCTCGAACTGCACCGAGTTCCAGGCCCGCCGCCTCAACGTGCGGTTCCGGGACGAGGAGGGCAAGCCGCGCTTCGCCGCCACCCTCAACGGCACGCTCGCCACCACCCGGTGGATCGTCGCCATCCTGGAGAACCACCAGCAGGAGGACGGCTCGGTCGTGGTCCCCGAGGCGCTGCGCCCCTTCCTGGGCCGCGACGTCCTGGAGCCGGTCAAGAAGTAGGGCCGACCGCCTTCCCGGGCCGCGAGCCCGAGAGCACACGAGGAGCCCGTCCCCGAGGATGAGGGGGCGGGCTCCTGCGCGTGTGCGGGGTGGTCCTCGGCGGTAGCCCTTACAGGTACAGCCCCGAACCGTTGTCCTCGCGCCCCGGGATCTGCTGGCCCTGCTCGGCCTGTAGACCCGCGACGCCCGGGGGCAGGGCCTTGCGCATGTTCTCCAGCTGGGCGCGGGCCGCCATCTGCTGGGCGAACAGCGTGGTCTGGATCCCGTGGAACAGGCCCTCCAGCCAGCCCACCAGCTGGGCCTGCGCGATGCGCAGCTCCGCCTCGCTGGGGGCGGTGCCGTCCGCGAACGGCAGCGTGAGGCGGTCCAGCTCGTCGATCAGCTCCGGCGCCAGGCCGTCCTCCAGCTCCTTGATGGAGGAGGTGTGGATCTCCTTGAGGCGGGTGCGGCTGGCCTCGTCCAGGGGGGCGGCCTTGACCTCCTCCAGCAGCTGGCGGATCATGCTGCCGATCCGCATCACCTTGGCGGGCTGCTCCACCATGTCCGCGAGCGTGCGGGGCTCCTCGTGCCCGTCGTCGTCCCCGTGCTGGTCCACACCCACGACCAGGACCTTGGACTGCTGCTCGTTCGGTTCGTCCGTATTGCTCATCTGTCCCCTTACCGAATGTCGTCGACCGCGCCCGTCAGCGGGTGAGCAGGATCTTGCCGGTGTGCGCGCTCGATTCCATGACGTCGTGCGCCTCCGCCGCGTTCCGCATCGGGAGGACGCGGTCCACGACGGGGCGGATGGCTCCTTGTTCTACCAACGGCCATACCTGCTCCAGTACTCCCGCGACGATGGCCGACTTCTCGTCCCGGGGCCGCGAACGCAGGGTCGTGGCGTGCAGGGAGAGGCGCTTGGCGAGCATACGGCCCAGGTCGGCCTCGCCGGAGCGGCCGCCCATCAGGCCGATGACCACCAGGCGGCCGCCCGTGTTCAGGGAGCGCAGGTTGGCGTCGAGGTAGGAGCCGCCGATGATGTCGAGGACCAGGTCGGCGCCCCCGGCCTCGCGCATCCGGGCGGCGAAGTCCTCGGTGCGGTGGTCGATGGTGATCTCCGCGCCCAGCTCCCGGCAGGCCGCCAGCTTCTCCGGGCCGCCCGCGGTGACCGCCACCCGGGCGCCCAGGGCGCGGGCGAACTGGATCCCGAACGTGCCGATGCCGCTGCCGCCGCCGTGCAGCAGCACGGTCTCGCCGCGGCGCAGGCCGCCCACCATGACCAGGTTCGACCACACCGTGCAGGCGACCTCCGGCAGGGCCGCGGCCTCGACCAGGCCCACGCCCTCGGGGACGGGCAGCAGCTGGCCCACCGGCACGGCGACCTGCTCGGCGTAGCCGCCGCCGGACAGCAGCGCGCACACCTGGTCGCCCACCGACCAGCCGGAGCCCTCGGTGCCCGGCCCCAGCGCCAGGACCGTTCCGGAGCACTCCAGACCCGGGTATTCGGACGCGCCCGGAGGGGGCGGATAGGTGCCCTGGCGTTGGGCGACGTCGGCCCGGTTGACCGCGGTGGCGGCCACGTCGACGAGGACCTCCCCCTCGCCGGGGACGGGATCGGGGACCTGCGACCAGGCCAGGACCTCGGGTCCGCCCGGTTCGGTGATACGGATCGCGTGCATGGGAACGACCGTATCCCGCTGTGGCGCGCGGTTCCCGGGGGCGGGGCGAAGTGGATCGTGTTCGAGAAGGGATAAGGGATGCATCGGAGGGCCGCGGCGGGTAAGAGTGAACCCAGGGAGCGACCCCCGCTCCCCGGCGGGGTACCCCCTCTCTCCGCAGTACACCCCCTTCACGCAGGAGAACTCCGGTGTCACACCAGGATCAGAACGGGACGAACACGGGTTTCGAGGCCGAGGAGCCGGAAGTGTCCCCGTGGCGGCGTGCGGAGGACGAGCCCGACGAGGGCGGGGCCCCCGTCACCGAGATCGCCTCGCGCCGGCCCGCCGGACCCTCGCCGCGCGAGCAGTGGTTCGGCGGCGACGCGCCACCGCCGCCGCCCTACGCGGCGCCGATCCCGCTGGAGACCCCGATGACCTCGGCGGTGCCCGGGGCGCCCGAGGTGCCCGAGGCGCCGGTGGGGGAGGCGGGCGGCGCGGGCGGCGGCTTCGGGGCGGACGCGGACGATGTGGCGGACACGGTGGACGCGCTGGACGCGTCGGACGACGAGGACGACGGCGAGGACGAGGTGCGCTCCGACACCGTCCGGCTGATGCCGCGGATGCGCGAGCGCCCGGTCCGCCCGCTGCGGCGGCCGCTGCTGCGGCCCGGGCCCGACGAGGAGGTCGACCCGCTGGCCCCGCGCGCCCTGCGCCGCGACGCCGACGTCCCCGAACCCGAGCAGCTGCCGCCGCTGGAGCCCGGGGCCGCGGCCGACCCGGAACCGCCCGCGCCCCCGGCCCGGCCGCTGCCGCCCGCGGCCGCTCCGTCCGCCGCGCCCCCCGCCCCCGGGTCCCCCGCCTCCGGGCCCCCTGCTTCCGGGGCTCCCGCCATCGGGTCCCCCGCCGGCAGGCCGCCGGCGCCGGTGCTCCCGCTGCCCGGGGTGCCGCCGACCCCGACGCTCCCCGGGGCGACGGGGGCGACCGGGGAACGGCAGACCTCCGACTCCCTCAACGCCGCCACCCTGGTCCGCAACCGGCACCAGGGCCCCACCGGCGGCTGGCGGCGCGCCGTGCACACCGCCACCATGGGCCTCATCAACCCCGGCGAATCCCCCAAGGTGCTGCGCCGCCGCGAACTCATCGCCCGCGCCTGCACCCCCGTCGCCACCGGCCACCACCGGGTCGCCGTCCTCAGCCTCAAGGGCGGGGTCGGCAAGACCACCACCACGGTCGCCCTCGGCGCCACCCTGGCCTCCCTGCGCGGCGACCGGGTGCTCGCCGTGGACGCCAACCCCGACCGGGGCACCCTCTCCGACAAGGTGCGCCTGGAGACCGCCGCGACCATCCGCGACCTCCTCAACGAGCGCCACCTCGTGTCCCGCTACGCCGACATCCGCGGGTTCACCTCCCAGGCGCCCAGCCGCCTGGAGATCCTCGCCTCCGACCGCGACCCGGCCGTGTCCGAGGCGTTCGGCGACGAGGACTACCGGGAGGTCGCCCGGATCGTCGAGCACTTCTACTCCATCTGCATCACCGACTGCGGGACCGGGCTGCTGCACGCCGCCATGCGCGGCGTCCTGGGCCTGGCCGACCAGGTCGTCCTGGTCAGCTCGGCGTCCGTGGACGGGGCGCGCAGCGCCAGCGCCACCCTCGACTGGCTCCAGGCGCACGGCCACGAGGGGCTGGTGCGCGACGCGACGGTGGTGCTGTCCATGGTGCGCTCCGACAGCAAGAGCAGCGTCGACCTCGACCGCCTCGAAAGCCACTTCGCCGCCCGCTGCCGCGCCGTCGTCCGCGTCCCCTGGGACGGCCACCTGGAGGAGGGCGCCGAAGTGGACCTGGACCGGCTCGCCCCCGCCACCCGGGACGCCTACCTGCGGCTCGCCGCCACCGTCGGGGAGGGATTCGCCCGCCACGGGTGACGGGTTCCGGGATTGGCGGCCCCCCTCACGGACAATGAACGAAGGAAGAGGGGGGCCGAGGGATGAACGAACGGGAGCGTCCGCCGGCGGTGATCGCCGGGGTGGACGGCACGGCCGGCGCCCGCGCCGCGCTGGGGTGGGCGATCGAGGCGGCCGCCCGCCGCCGGGTCCAGCTGCGCATCGTGCACGGGCTGGGCCCGGCCACGGTCATCGGCGCGGCCGCCGCCGACCGCCGGACCGCGGACGGGGTGCGGGCCTCCGCCCACGAACTGCTCACCGAGAGCGCCGAGTACGCCCGCGCGGCCCGCCCCGACATCGAGGTCGTCACCGTGCTGGCCGTCGCGGACGCCCCCGCCGTCCTGCTGGAGGAGGCCCGCCACGGCGACGTCATCGCGGTCGGGTCGCGGGGGCTGGGTTCGGTGCGCGCCATCATGCTCGGCTCCGTCGGCATGCACACCTCCGCCAACGCGCCCTGCCCGGTGGTGGTCGTCCCCGACGTCGAGTCCCGCGGGTACCGCGGCCGCGTCGTGGTCGGGGTGGACGGCTCGCCGTCCTCCCGGCGCGCGCTGCGCTTCGCCCTGGAGGAGGCGCTGACCACCGACGCCTCCGTGGTCCTGGTCCACGCCCTGGGGGACGACGCCCCGGCCGAGGACGAGGCGATCGACGACGAGGTGCTCGACCGCCAGTCCGAGGAGGTCGTCGGCGGGGTGCTCGCCGAGGTCATCGACGAGCGCACCGAGCACCTCGACATCAGCGCCGTGCGCGTGCGGGCCGACCCGGTCGAGGCGCTGCTGGAGGCGGGTGCGGAGGCCGACATGATCGTCGTCGGCTCCCGCGGCCGCGGCGGGGTGCGCGGCCTGGTCCTGGGCTCGGTCAGCCAGGGGGTGCTCCACCACGCGGGGATCCCGGTGGCGGTCCTGCCCCCGCACGCCGACGAGGACGGGACCGACTAACGTCCCGGGACCGGTGACCTTGCGCCCTGTGCCGTTCCGGGTCCGATGGGGTGTACTCGGTGATGATGGGTGCCTAGAGGGGGTTGTCACATGACGAACGAGGACCGCACACCGCGCGTGGTGGTGGGCATCGACGGATCGGACAACGGGCGGGCCGCCCTGGAGTGGGCGGCGGCCGAGGCGGACCGCCGGGGGGTGCCGCTGCGGATCGTGCACGCCCTGGGCATGCCGCTGATCGTGTCCGCGTACGGCGGCCCGGAACGGTTCGCGCCGACCGAGGAGATCCAGGGGCAGGCCACCGAGGTGCTCCAGGACGCGGTGGCGCACGTGACCAAGGTCCAGGCGGGCGTGCGGACCGAGACCGTCACCGCCCTGGAGGAGGCGCCGCTGGCGCTGCTGCGCCAGAGCCGGCCGCACGACCTCCTGGTGGTGGGCACCCGCGGGATGGGCACCGTCAAGTCGATGTTCGTCGGCTCGGTGAGCGTCCGGGTGGCCGCCCAGGCGTCCTGCCCGGTCGTGGTGGTGCCCTCGCACGAGGGCCGGCCCGCGACCACGGGGCTGAAGCGGATCGTCGTCGGCGTCGACGGCTCCCGCAACGGCCGCCGTGCCCTGGGCCTGGCCGTCGACCTGACCGCCGAGACCGACGGCGAGCTGGTCGTGGTGCACAGCTGGGAGGTGCCCTACCCGTACGACCCGGTCGCGATGACCGCCGCGGGCTACCAGCCCCAGGAGGACCTGTTCGAGAAGCAGTCCGAGGAGCTGGTCGCCGAACTGCTCGCCGAGGCCATCGACGAGCAGCGCGACGACGTGAACATCGACGTCACCGTGGTGCGCACCCAGAACGGGCCGGTGAACGCCATCCTGGAGGCCGCCGAGGGCGCCGACGCGGTCGTCGTCGGCTCCCGCGGCCGCGGCAGCGTCCGCGGTCTCCTCCTGGGCTCGGTCAGCCAGGGGGTGCTCCACCGCTCGAAGATCCCGGTGGTCGTGCTCCCCCGGCACGCCGACGAGGACTGACCACCCGTCCCCGGCGGGGTCCGCCCGCCGGGGACGTCACCGCGCCTCGTACTCCAGGCAGAAGGGGTGCCCGGCGGGGTCCGCGTAGATCCGGAACCACACCTTCTCGCCCTTCTCCTCCGTGCGCAGCAGCGTCGCGCCCAGTTCCAGCACCCGCCGCTCCGCCGGGTCGATGTCCTCCACCCACACGTCCAGGTGCGCCTGCTGCGGCCGCTCCGGGTCCGGCCACGCGGCCTCCTTGTGCCCCTCCACCCGCTGGAACGCGAGCACCGGCCACTCCTCCTGGTCGCCGATGGCCGCCCAGCCCTCCTCCCGCAGGGTCACGGGCCTGCCCAGCAGCTCCGCGTAGAACTCCGCCAGCGCCTCCGGGTCGGGGCAGTCAAAGACAAATGTGTGCAGTCGTCCGATCATGCCCGCAGCCTTCCACTCCCGATCCCGCCTGTCGACGCGATTTCCGGCCGCCTCAGTCCTCGGGTGTGTACCGGCCGCGCATCTGCGGTCCCGCGGACGGCCCGGCGGTGAAGACGTAGGTGTCGGGGTCGTCCAGGCGCCGTCCGGTGGCCGCGTCGACCACGACCGGCTCGACCTGCTCGCCGGTCGCGGAGTCCACCAGGATCATGCGGCGCTCCTCGGGGGCCAGGCGGGAGTTCCCCCAGGCGGCGAGGGTGATGACGACGGGGCGGAGCGAGCGGCCGAGTTCGGTGAGCACGTACTCGTGGCGAACGGGCCGGGTCTGGTAGGGGCGCCGCTCCAGCAGGCCGTCCTCGACCAGGCGCCTGAGCCTGCCGGTGAGCATGCTGGACGAGATCCCGAGGTTGCGCTGGAACTCGTCGAAGCGCGTGTAGCCGTCGAAGACGTCGTGCAGCAGCAGGAGCGTCCACCAGTCGCCGACGTAGTCGATCGCCGTCGACAGCGGGCACTCGCGGTCCTCCTGACGTATCCGACCGGGCACGGCACTCCCCCCAGGGTTGCTGCTAGTATCGAAGCCAGTTGCTTCTATTTTAGAAGTGACCATGCGGGGCCGACCGCCCCCATGGTCCCGTCCGGGAAAGCGCGGCCGGTGCGCCCCGCATTCCCGCGATCCGGAGGATCTCATGACCGACACCCGCGCCGTCGACCTCGACGGCCTCCCCGAGACCGTCGCGGCCTACCTGGCCGTGCACAACACCGGTGACCCCGAGCGCGAGGCCGCCCTCTTCACCGCGGACGCCACCGTGGTCGACGACGGCGGCACCCACGTGGGCATCGACGCCGTCACCAGCTGGATACGCCGGGCCGAGACCGCGTTCACCTACACGGCGACACCGGTCGGCGCCGAGTCCGCCGGCCGGGACCGGTACACCGTCGTCCTCCACCTGGAGGGGGACTTCCCGGGCGGCGAGATCGACCTGCGCCACCACTTCACCCTCCGGGACGGCCGCATCGCCGGCCTCGTCATCGAGCCCTGAGCCACGCCCCCGGTCCACCACCGGCGGCGCCCCGGGCGCGTTCCGGGCCCGGGAGTGCGAGAATGCGGTCCTTGTGAGCCCCGACCACCGGATTTATCGCTATGTCGGCCCGGACGACCTGCGGTCCTCCGTCCGCCCCGAGACCGCGGGCCGACTTGTCGACACCGCGGCGGCCTTCCACGCCTGGGCGGCCGAGCGCGCCGCGGCTGAGTGGGCCGAGCCCTTCACCTTCGTCATCGACCAGGAGGGGGCGCTCCTCCTGGCGCCCCGCCGCAGCGAACACGTCGCGTGCGCCGGCGGCGGCCCGGTGCTGAGCGCCGGAGAGACCGGTTTCCACCTCCGTGCGGGCCGCCGGTCCGTCCACGAGATCAGCAACCGGTCCACGGGCCACTGCCCGGACCCGGCCTCCTGGCCCGCGGTGGCCGCCGCCCTGGAGCGCGCGGGCCTCGAACACCCCGGCCGCCTCACCCACGGGATCGTCTTCCGCCGCTGCCCGGCCTGCGCCGAGGTGAACATCGTCCGAGAGGGCGACTTCGCCTGCGTCTTCGGCGACGCCGACCTGCCCGCCGCCTGGAACGTGGACCCGACAGGCGCCTGGCCCCGGCAGCACGAGGGGCCGCCCGCTCGGTGAGCGGGCGGCCCCTCGCGGCCGCGGAGGGTATGGGATTTGAACCCATGAAGCCCCGTCAAGGACTTGGTGCTTTTCAAGAGCACTGCACTCGGCCGCTATGCGAACCCTCCCCGGGGACCCTGGGGTCTCCGCGAGTCATCGTAGCCCAAGCGCTCCGTTGCCAGGTGCGGGCCGGGGAAGTTGCCGCGCGGTGGGTGGCGCGGCGGGGTTACTCGCAAGTAACATTCGGGGCATGGCAAACATGAACGCCGAGACGGCGGAGATGGTCAAGTCCGGTTTCCTGGCCGCGGTGCCCTTCGCCCGCACGCTCGGCCTGTCGTTCAAGGACCTCGACTTCGGTCGGGCCGTGATGAACCTGCCGGACAACCCCGAGCACCACAACCACATCGGCGGCGCGCACGCCGGGGCGATGTTCACCCTGGCCGAGTCCGCCTCCGGTGCCATCATCATCGGCACCTTTGGCGACACCATGGACCGCGCGCTGCCGCTGCCGACCAAGGCCGAGATCCACTTCCTCAAGATGGCCACCGGCGACATGACGGCCGAGGCCGTGCTGGGCCGCCCGCGGAACGAGATCATCGCCGAGCTCGACGGCGGCCAGCGCCCCGAGTTCCCCATCGACGTGGAGATCCGCATGGCGGACGGCACCGTCACCGGCAAGATGACGATCATCTGGACCCTCAAGCCGAACCGCAAGTGACACCCGTCCCCACAGCCACATCCTGAACACGATCGGCCCTGGTCGCGCCCACTTTCGCGGGCCTGTCCGGGGCTTGTCGCTTTGTCGGCACCCCTGGGTAGGTTGACCCTGACCGCGCCGACGAGGAGGCAGAGATCGTGAAACTGCGTGTGGACCGCGACGCGTTCGCCGAGGCCGTCGCCTGGACGGCGCGCGCCCTGCCGAACCGCCCGGCGGTGCCGGTGCTGGCCGGGATGCGCCTGGAGGTCCCCGACGGCGGTTCCGCCCTGCACCTGTCCGGGTTCGACTACGAGGTCTCGGCCCGCTCCTCGGTCGAGGTGCTGGCGGAGGAGACCGGGGCGGTGATCGTCCCGGGCCGGCTGCTCGCCGAGATCGTGCGCAACCTGCCCGGCGGCTCGGTGCACATCGACACCGACGGCACCAGGGTGCGGATCAGCGGCGGCGCCGCCCGGTTCACCCTCATCACCATGCCGCTGGAGGACTACCCCACGCTGCCCGGCATGCCCGAACGCATCGGCTCGGTGCCCGCGGACACCTTCGCCGAGGCGGTCCGCCAGGTCACCCCCGCGGCGAGCCGCGACGACACGCTGCCGATGCTGACCGGCGCCTACCTGGACTTCACCGCCGACACGCTGAGCGTGGTGGCCACCGACCGCTACCGCATCGCGGTGCGCGAACTGTGGTGGAAGCCCCGGAACCCCGGGATCGACACCTCCGCGCTGGTGCCCGCCCGCACCCTGCACGACATGGTGCGGGGCGTCATCGGCGGCTCGAACGTGGAGGTCGCGCTGTCGTCGGGCGCGGCCGGCGGCCTGGCGCCGGGGGAGGGCACGATCGGTTTCGAGAACGGGGACCGGCGCAGCACCACCCGGCTGATCGACAGCGACTTCGTCAAGTACGCCGCCTGGTTCCCCGCGGAGTTCGCCTCCCGCGCCGAGGTGGCGGTGGCCCCGCTGATGGAGGCGGTCAAGCGGGTGGCGCTGGTGGCCGACAAGCACACCCCGCTGCGGCTGGTGTTCACCGAGGGCGAGGTGACGCTGGAGGCGGGTTCGGGCGAGGACGCCCAGGCGGTGGAGGCGATCGCGGTGGACTACCAGGGCGACCCGCTGCGGGTGGCGTTCCGCCCCGACTACCTGGTGGACGGGCTGTCGGCGATCGCGACGGACTCCGCGCACCTGAACTTCACGGAGCCGACGAAACCCGCCGTGTTCACCGATGTCCCGGCGAAGGAGGGCGAGACCCCGTCCTTCCGGTATCTGGTACAGCCGTTGCGGGTGTCCTGATCAGGGGATTCGGGCCTTATCCACAGCTTGCCGCCGAGTTATCCACAAGGTTTTCCACAGGCTGGCGCCCAGCCTGTGGATAACCCGGGGTAATCAGCCCCAGGATCACCCGAATCGCCCCCGCGCCGCTCTCGCATTTCCGCTTTGACGTGCGAGAACGTCTCCAGGGGCGATTCTGTGCACAGCCTGTGGAAAACTTCGTGGAACCGGGCCCTTTCCGACACCGGAAATCACCACAAAACAGGACAATTCGCCTGGGTGGCATGAACCGGACTCGGCTACTCGCCCGCGGGCAGAGTGGACGAACCCCCACCGGTTACGGACGTCTCCAGGCCCAGCTGCGCCTGCCGCCCCCGCTGGTACCCCGCCCGGGCCCCGGCCGCGCTGTGCGTCCGCTCGGGCCGGTGCTTGCGCAACTGCGGGAACTGCTTCTGGAATTCCTCCTGGACCCGGTGCACATCGGCGCGCAGCACCAGTTCCGCACCCCGCGCGGACGCCACCCCGCCGTCACCGGGATCCCCGGCCCCGTCGGCCGGCCGCGCCATCTCCTGCAAACGGCGCCGGAAGTCGCGGATGCGCTCGGCCACCGCCTGCCCGTAGGCCCGCACGAACGACCGGTAGTACCGCTTGCGCTCGGTCTCCAGCTCGGACCGCGTGTAGTTGCGCAGCTCCCGGATATCGGTGACGTGCCCCGAACTCATGAACTTGGCCGACGCCTCCATCTGCATGGAGATCGACGGCATCAGCATGCGCAGCGCGTCCAGCGCGCTCACCGTCCCCACCAGGATGAGGATCCGGTCGGTGTTCTCCGAGGAGTTGCCGCGGACCGCCGACTGGCACCCGTAGGCGGCGGCGATGTCGGCCAGCGCCCGGACCCGGGCCTTGCCGTGGCCGCCCACCCCGGACACCGTGTAGTCCATGCGCCCGATCGCGTCGGGTTCCTCACCCCGCTCGGCGCGGGCCTCGGCCTCCGCGATCGCATGGCGGGTCATCAGCTCGGCGGCCTTGGCGGTGAACGCCTGGCTCTCGGCATCGGTGACCGAGGGGTCCTCCGCCATGCGGAGGAGCCCTCGGACCCGCTCGACCATCTTCTGACGAGCAGCTTCAGTCATCGGCGCCCGGTTGCTCCCGTAGGTGTGTTCTCCTTCTTCCGCACCTGGGCGGAAAACACGAGCCTACTTCTTGTCCCCGACCACCATGGCGATCAGGCCGACGGTCACCCAGATCGCGAGCGCGGCGAACAGGCCGCCGAACAGGCTCAGGGAGAGGATCCCGTAGCCCACACCGCCCACCACGGCGGGCACGGCCGCGTAGCGGAAGGGGTAGCTGGCCGCGTAGCGGCGGCCGCGCCGGTCGGACTTCTTGCTGATCACACCGCCGACACCGCCGACGAGGGAGAAGAAGATCACGGCCGCGCCCAGCCCCGACATGACCGCGGGGATCAGCCCGCCGCCCAGGCTGAGCAGGAAGAAGAGGGCGCCGCCCGCCGCACCGCCCAGCACAGACGTCGTCCAGGGCCAGATCATCGTCGCCGAGGCGACGGGAGTGAATGCGTTACCGCGCTCCAGCGTCATGTCCACCGCTCCAGTCCGTTCGCGTGACGACCGCTCCGGAACGGGCCGTCTCCACCAGCATGCACTGCCCCGGTCCGCTCGCACATCAGGGCACATCCCTGACTTACCCCGGAGTGTCCGGGCCGCACCCCGCGGGGCGCGGCCTGTGGACGAACGGGGGAACACGGACCACGACGGATCAACGAACGACCCGCCCCGGAAGTGCCCGCGGGCCGCCACCAACGCGCTTCCCGCCCCGGACGGTCGGCCCCGCACCACCCCCGGCCCGGCCCGGAGGGGTCGGCCCGCCGACCCCGGGTCAGCCCGCCGGCTCCACCGACCGCCGCAGGTCCGCCACCAGCGTCGGCCACGCCGTACGGAACGCGGGCAGCAGCGGCAGCGCCTCCGCCGCCTCCACCGGCACCCACCGGACCTCGATGCTCTCCGAGTTCGCGGGGGAGAAGGCGGCCAGCTCCGGCACGCTCAGCAGGAACGTGTCGTACCGCCACACCGCCAGGTCGTGCTCGTGCGTCCCCACCACCGTGTACCCGCCCAGGTCCCCGGCGATCTCCTCGCGGAACTCCCGGACCGCGGCCTCCAACGGCGTCTCGTCCCGGTTGCGCGCGCCGCCGGGGATGCCCCACATGCCGCCCATGTGCGTCCACCCGGCACGGTGCTGGAGCAGCACGTGTCCGGTTCCGGCCACGTCCGTTCCGTACAACAACAGCCCCGCGGCACCGTAGACTCCCCAGCGCCTGGACCCGTCCGGCAGGTGCACCCAGCCGTTGCCGTCGCCGTCCTCCATCAAGCCCTCCTGATTCCCACGCGTCCCGCCCCCGCGCGCCGACCACCGTCCGCGACCGGGGCCGGATCCGGAACGCCGCACCTGGCCGCGGCCCCTCCGGTCCCTACCCTCTACCCTTCAAGAACCGATGGCCCGCTCGACGACTTCCGCAGCCCTTCTCCCCGTGTACGCGCTCGGCCTGGCCGCACGCTACTGGGTCCCCCTCCTGTGCGTCCACACCGTCGGCATGCTCCTGCACGCGCTGCTGCTGCGCGGCCTGGTGCGCCTGGCCGGCGTCGAGCAGACGCTCTCCCTGGCGGGCCTGGGCCTGACCCTGCTGGTCACCCTGGTGACGTTCGTGGTCATGTTCCAGCTGCTGCGCTCGGGACTGCCGACGATCGACGCCGAGCTGAGCTCGGAGGTGGTCCGGGAGGACAGGCGGCGCGGGTTCGTCGAACGCGAACGCCGCGTGGTGGACGGGGTCGCCCTGGCGATCCTGCCGTTCCTGCTGTTCTACGCCGCCTGGGGACTGATCCGCGAGCAGTACGACCTCTACAGCGTCTCCCTGCTCAACACCGGCGGCCTGGAGGCGTTCGAGGCGCCCCTCCAGGTGCCCTGGTACGGCCTGCCGCTGGTCGTGGCCGTCACCGCGTGGCTGCTGCGCAAGCTCTGCTCGCACTTCTACCGCAAGCGGCACAGCGCCGTCCTGGGCATCCTCACCGCGCTGTTCGAGGGCGTGTGGGTGTTCATGTTCCTGTTCTCCCTGGGCCTGGCGATCAAGCAGGCGGAGGTCTGGGTGACCGGCCGGGTCTTCTGGGTGGAGATGCAGGTCGGGGTCCGGGACCTGGTGAACGGGGTCGGCGGCCTGGTCGGCCTGCCCGACATCTACGCCCAGGTCCCGGTGTGGTGGGCCAAGGTGTGGAAGCTGATCTCGACGGGGTTCGTGGGCCCGCTGCTGTGGCTGACGATCGCCGCGGTCATCTACCGCGCCCAGGTCGAGGACCACGACACCGTCTTCGAGGAGCGGCGCGCCCGCGACGGCTTCGATCGGGCGGTCAACCGGGTGGCCCGCACCGGCCGCTTCTTCGACCGGTTCGTCGGCGGAGACCTCAAGGACCAGGTCTACCCGTGCCTGAACGCGCTGCGCTTCGTCCTGCGCGTGGGCCCGCTCTTCTACCTGTCGTACTCCCTGTGCTTCGTGCTGCTGGAGGTCGCGTTCACGCAGCTGCACCGGCTGGTCTTCGTTCTGATGGGGCCCGGTCCGCTGCACGCCGAGTGGTGGCCGCTGCTCCAGCCGATCGAGTTCGTGGTCGACTCCCTGCACATGCTGATGCGGGTGTGCCTGCTGGCGGCGGCCTTCGAGATCGCGCTGCGCAAGGCCGAGGAGGACAGTGTCGGCCGCCGGGTGCGCCGGACGGCGACGCACGCCCCCTCCCGCGGCCCCGGCCACGCGGGCTGACCCGCCCAAGCCGGCCGACCCGCCCGGCTACTCCTCCAGCTCCTCGGCCTCGAACACCAGGGCGTCGGGCCGGGGCCGCTCGGGGTCGTCGGAGGTGTCGACGGTGACCTCGTAGCGGAGGTCCTCGACCACGTCGGAGGGCACCAGGAACGACAGGATGATCGACTGCTCCTGCCCGGGCGCGATGGTCTCGCCCTCGCCGGTGGTGCAGCCGTAGGCCCCGTCGCTCGCCTCGTCGCCGAAGTCGCGCATGGAGAACAGGTGCGTGCGCTCCCAGGAGCGCCCCTGGCCGTCCACGGCGCGGAACTCGCAGCTGAGCCGCAGCAGCTCGGCGGACTTCTCGTCGCCGGGGGTGACCCGGAAGCCCACGTCGAGGATCTCCAGCCCCTCGGGCGGCGGCTCGGCTCCCGCCAGGAAGCCGGTGATGTACCCGGTGACCCGCCACTCGCTGCCGACCAGGGTCGCGGTGTCGCCGACGCCGACGGGCCGCGCCTGGGGCCGGATCGCCCCGGTCTCCAGCCCGGAGCGGACCTCGGTGGTGTAGGGCCAGACCAGCATGACCGGGAAGAGCAGCACCAGCACCGCCGCGTAGGGCAGGTGCAGGCGCTTCCACAGCGGCCGGGCGTGCCGGATGGCCTTGCCCCTGGCCCCGGTGGGAGGGGGAGCGGGCTCTCCGAACGCCCCGGGGGGACCGCCGTGCGGTCCCGCGTGCGCGTCGGCGCCGGGGAACGGTCCGGGTCGCGGCCCGCCGAACGGGGGCCCGCCGTCGTCCCCGGGGTACCGCGGTGCGTGGCGCCGCCCGCGCGCCCCCGGCGGGTACGCCTCGGCGGGAGGCCCGTCGAACGGCCCGCCGTCCGGCCCTCGCAAGGCCCGGCGGCGTCCGCCCCGTGGATCCGGCGGGTAGGCATCAGGGCGCGGTCCGTCGCCCGGGTATCCGCCGGTGCCCTGCCGCGCTCCGCGGCTCCCGCCCCGCGGGTCCTGCGGCGGGTATCCGCCGCTCTGCTGTGCTCCGGGTGTCCCACCGTCGGCGGGTCCCCGCCGCGCTCCGCGGCGTCCGCCTCGCGGGTCCTGCGGCGGGTACGTCCCGGGAGGCCCGCCGTCCGGCCCCTGGGTCGCCCGGCGGCGCCCGCCACGGGCACCCCGCGGGGACGCCTCGGCGGGCGGACCGGGGGGCTGCGACCCGCCGTCCGGGGGGCCCGGCGCCCTGCGGCGTTCATCGCGCGGGTCCTGCGGAGGCCGTCCACCACCCGGCTGGGCCCCCGGCCCCTGCGGAGCTCCGCGGCGCCCGCCCCGCGGTCCCTGTGGCGGGTACGCCTCGGAAGGTCTTCCCTCTCCCGGGTACCCGCCGGAGTCCGGCCCGGGGTACTGCGGCCCGTCGAACGGCCCGCCGTTCGGTCCCTGCGGCGGTCCCCCGCGCGGTCCCTCGCCCGGGTATCCGCCGGTGTTCGGCCCGGGGCCCTGCGGTGCCCCACCGCGTCCGCCGCGCGGGTCCTGTGGCGGGTATCCTCCGGCCTGCCGTGCCCCGGGTGCCCCGCCCCCGGCGGGGCCGCGCGGGTCCGCCGGCGGCCGCCCCGGGCCGCCGCCGAACCCCTCGGCCCCGGCGGGCCGGTTCACCGGCCCCGGCCGCTGCCGTACCGGGCGGCGGGGGATCCGTTGTTCCGGCGGCGCGGGCCGCTCCTCCGGGTACCAGCCGAACCCGTCGGGCCGCCCGGCCGGGGGCGGACCCGCCGGAGGTCCGGGCACGCGGTACGGCGACGCCGGCGGCTCGTCATCGCGCGGCGCACCGCCGCGACGGAGAGCCCCGGGGTCCCCGGGCTCATTCGGACGCATCCGCCGCCCCCTCGCTTCCACCCGTGTCGCTTCCGGTCATGTCGATCTCGGGCCCGGTCAGGATCACCGCGTCGGCGCCCGGCCCGGCCTCGACCCCGCCCAGGTCGATCTCCACCCGCGAGGACAGCCGCGACTCGTACCCGGGGCGGTGCGTCAGCACCAGCGTCGGACCGTCCAGGCGGTCAGGGGGCACCTCGAACACGAACGCGCCGCGCTGCGGGATCGCGGGGGAGAAGGTCCCCTGGTCCAGCGACGCCCAGAACCAGCCCCGCTCCTCGTACACCACGCCGTCGGCCATGTTCAGCTGCGCCGAGAGCCCGTGCACGGTGTCCTCCAGGGCGGTCACCCGCGCCCACACGACCACCCACACGCCGTTGGCCGGGACCTTCTCGGCGTCGCCGATGACGCTGCCGGTCACCTCGATCTCGGCGGTGACGTCCACCCGGGTCACCTCGGCCTCGAACGCGCGGGAGGACACCACCGCCCCCTGCGCCCCCGTGGTCGCGATGGGGTCGACCAGCGCCTGCCTGGAGACGATGAAGCGCTGGGTGTAGAAGATCGCGGCGATCAGGACGACGCACAGCACGAAGGTCAGGATGCGGCGGCCGAGGCCGGTGCGGGACCGCGACGGCACGGGTCAGCCCTCCCCGACCGACAGGTCGACCGTGCCGACGCTGGAACCGGGGACGTCGGTCCAGAAGAACCCGCCGCCGCCCGACGTGGTGATCTTCTCGGCCTGGCGCACCGTGATCCGGATCGTCTCCACCTCGTCGGAGGAGACGCCGTCGGGAAGGGGCCAGCTGATCAGGGCCTCCTCGGGCATGTGCGGCTGCAACCGGGTGGTGAAGCCCTGGGGGTAGCGGGTCAGGGTCAGGCCCGGGTGCTTCACCCGGTGGTCGCCGGGGAACAGGCGCACGTCCATGATCGCGCCGACGTCGAACATCGACACCGGCAGGTCGGAGCCGTGCAGCTCCACGTCCGCGAGGACCTGGACGACGGTGCCCTCGATCTCGTCGGAGCCCAGCCCCGCCTCGTGCGGGGTGATCCGGTACAGGACGTTGCGCAGCTCGGTGCCGGGCGGCTTCGGTTCGGGGGCCGCCGCTTCGAACCCTCCGAACAGGTACGTGCCCAGCACGACGACGGCCACGATGGCGGCTCCGACGGAGAGCACCGCGGTACGCAGCATGCGGTCGCCGGGGAGGAAGGGGAGGGGGCGACCGGGGGTTTCGTCCGAATGGGCGTGATGGGCCACGCGCCGCAGTGTAGGCGCAAATGCCCCTGACTCGCTGTGAACGGCCGGAAGAGGTCACATCATTCCCGGGGGGCGTACGCCGCACAGGGTCGGTACCCGGTACCGGTCCCGGAGGGCGAGAACGCGGGCGTGGGCTTCCGAGGACGGGGAAGCCGAGGAATGAATGATGCCCGGATCGCCGTTTGTCCGGTGTTCGGCCGGGTATCGGAAAAGGCGAATGTGTCACCCCGGGTGCACACCCTTTCCACGCTGTGTCGTTTCCCGAGCCGCGGCTCCGGCCTGTTCCAGGGCCGTGGCCCGAGCCGTGGCTCCGGCCCCTTTCGGGGCTGTAAGTGGACTGAAAGCGGCCTGGAAGAGGATCTCTCTAGTGTCGAAGGCGTTCGGCACGACCGGTCGCCGCGAGAGGACGGCTCGCGAACCTCCCGATCGGATCGTCGTTCGTTGGACACATGCCACCCGTGGCGTTTCCTGAGGCGGAGTCCGCCACGGGTGGCCCGTCCGCCCCGAAGGGCGGTGAAGTCCGTGATGGTTCGCAGACGACGTAGGGCCACCTTGCGGCTCTACACGAGTGCGGTGAGACGAGGATTGCGAGTCCCCCAGATGCTGACTCTCGATGACCGGTTCGAGGCGATCGTCGCCGACGTGATGCCCGACGCCAAGATGCGCCCCTACCAGGAGCCCGACCCGGAGGGGCCGGTGCCGGCCGGGGAGCCGGACGGCGACGTCCCGGCCGAAGAGGAACCGAAGGAAGAAGAGAAGTAACACTCTGAAGTAACCGAAAGATCACTCCGAGTATCTGTTGTAGAGGGGGAGATACTCGGAGCCTTTCGCGTGCTCGGATTCGACTTTTGCGCAATTCATCTTGCTAGGGTTGCTCCTTGTGGAATTCGGTGTGCTCGGCCCCATCGCCGCCTGGTCCGACGGGCGTCCGGTTTCGATCGGTGGACCGCGCCAGCGCTGTGTACTGGGCGCACTCCTGGTGGACCTCGGGCGCGAGGTCACCGTGGACCGGCTCATCACCTATCTGTGGAGCGACGACCCGCCGCGCACCGCACGTTCGGTCATTCAGGTCCAGGTCTCCCACCTGCGCCGACTCCTTCCCGAGCACATTTCCACCACGGCCGGCGGTTATGTCCTCGACGTCGATCCGGAGAGCGTCGACCTGCACAGGTTCCGCCGCCTGCGGGACGACGCGACCCGTGCCGAACCCGAAGCCGCCATGGAACTCCTCGAACGCGCGCTGTCCCACTGGCGCGGGGTCCCCTTCTCCGGGGTCGGGTCGGAGTCCCTGGAGCACACGGTGGTCGCGCCCCTGCGCGAGGAGCGCTGGGCCGCCCTCACCGCCTGGGCGACCTGCGCGCTGGAGTTGGGCCGGTACGACGAGGTCGTCTCCCGCCTGACCCCGCTCGCCGGGGAGGAGCCGTTCCGGGAGCGCCTGCACCACCTGCTCATCACCGCCCTGTGGCGGGCCAACGAGAAGGCCCGCGCCCTGGCCGCCTACGAGGACTTCCGGGCGCGCCTGGCGGACGAACTGGGTGTCGACCCGGGTCCCGAACTCATCGCCCTGCACGCCCGCATCCTGCAGGAGGACGCCGAGCAGGTGCGGGGGGCGGTCACGGAACAAACGGAATCCGGGAGCCGCTACCGAGTTCGCAACGACCTGCCCCGGGACCTCCCGGACTTCACCGGGCGCCGCGACAGCCTGCGCCGCCTGGAGGAGGTGTCCCTGGCCTACGGGGGCAGGGCCGAGGTCTGCGTCATCACCGGCCCCGGCGGGGAGGGCAAGACCACCACGGCGGTGCGTTTCGGTTACGAATCCGCCAAACGTTATCCCGACGGCCAACTCTTCATCGACCTGTACGGGTACACCGCTGGCAAGGAGCCCCTGGACGCGTCCTCCGCGCTCGGCTCCCTGCTGCGCGCGGTGGGGGTGGCACCCGAGACGATCCCCGACAAGCTGGAGGAGCGGGCCGCCCTGTGGCGCGCCACCCTCATGGGCCGCCGGACCCTGCTCATACTGGACAACGCCGTCAGCTACGCGCAGGTCAGCCCGCTGCTGCTGTCCTCCCCCGGTTCGCTGACCCTCATCACCAGCCGCAACGAGCTCTCCGGGCTGAGCGGCGCGCGCTTCCTCTCCCTCGGGATGTTCGACGAGGAATCCTCCCTGGAGCTCTTCTCCCGGGTGCTGGGCGAGGAGCGTGTGCAGCGGGAGGAGGGCGTGGCCCGCGAGATCGCCCGGATCTGCGGCGGACTCCCCCTGGCCCTGCGGGTGATCGCCGGCCGCATGCTCAGCCGTCCCCGGTGGAGCTTCGAGCACGTGGTGCGCCGCCTCACCGAGCAGAACCGGAAGTTCCGCGAACTCCAGGTCGACGGGCAGAGCGTCGAGACCGCCATCGACCTCTCCTACCGCAGCCTCACGGACGAGCAGCGCCACGCCTTCCTGACCCTGGGCCTGATGATCGGCAACATCATCGACCTGTCGGGCGGCGCCGCGCTGCTGGAGGAGGCGGTGGAGGAGTCCGACGACATCCTCCAGGAACTCGTCGGGGTGTGCCTGCTCGACGAACCCCAGGGCGACGTGTACCGCATGCACGACCTCATCAGGGAGTTCGCGCTCAACCGGGCGGTCGGCGAGTTCGGCGCGGACCGGGTGGAGCGGATCAGGACGCGGCTGGCCGAGCACTACCTCGCGACCGCCCAGCACGCCGCCGAGCTGCTGGGCCCCCGCGCGCTGGAGGACGGGGAGAGGTTCCGGCAGGGGTACCGGACCGAGCTGCTCAGCCGCTCGGACGCCGAGGCCTGGTTCGACCGGCACCGGGACAACCTGGCGGACACCATCGACCACTTCGCCTCGCACGACAAGGGCGAGTACGCCTGGCGCATGGCCGAGTCGGTGTGGCGCTTCTACGCCCTGCACGGGCAGATGGGGCTGCTCATCAGCTCCCAGGAGAGGGCCCTACAGATCAGCGACCGGCAGGGCAACCTCCGCGGGCGCGCCGTCACCCTCATCGGCCTGGGCATCGGGCACTACTTCTCCGGCCGCTTCGACGACGCCCTGCGCATGCTCGTCGAGGCCCGGGACCTGCTCACCCGTGTGGGTGACAGCCGGGGCATCATCCGGGCCCTGGCCAACCTCGGCATGGTCTACGAACGGGTCGGACGCCTGCGGGAGTCGGCCGAGGCCATCCAGGGGGTGCTCGACCACGCGGTGTCCCTGGGCGACCAGAGGCTCGAAGCCCTCCAGTGGGGGAACCTGGCGGTCGTGCGGCAGAGCCTGGGCCAGCACCGCGACGCCCTGCACTGTGCGGAGCAGGCATTGTCCAAGACCTCCAGAGAGGACCACCAGGAATCGACGGCCCTGGTCAAACGGGTCATGGGGGAGGCCAAGGTCGGCCTGGGGGACCTCGACGGGGCGCTGCGCGACCTCGATGAGGCCCTGGAGCTGTCGCACCGGCTGGGGCTGGTCGGCAGCCAGATCTACGTCCACAACTCCCTCGGTATCGCCTACCGTGTCGCCGGCTCCCTGGACGAGGCGGTGGAGGCCCACCGGGCCGCCCTCACCCTGGCCGAGGAGTCCGGGGACCGCAGCGGCGACGCCGAGATCCTCACCGACCTCGGGATCACCCACGCCGAGGCCGGGCACCACGAGGAGGCCGCGGTCGCCCTGGAGAAGGCGCACGCCATCGCCCTGGAGCGCGACGAGCGCTACACCGTCGCCCGCGCCTGCCTGGCCCTGGGCACCCTGCCCGCTCCCACGGTGGCCGCCTCGCGGGCCGAGGAGCTGCTGCGCACGGCGGCGGAGATCCTCACCGAGGTGGGGTCGCCCGACGCCGAACGCGCCCGCGCGGCCCTGGCCGACCGCTTCGGCGGCTGAGCCGGACCGGGTCGCCGCTCCGGCGCATCGACCACAGGCAGACGGTGGCGGGCAGCACCCGCACCGGCCGGGGCACGCGGGGGTAGACGGCCCGCGTGGCGGCCAGGATCCCGTCGAACAGCCGCTGCCGGCCCGGCGACCAGGGCAGGCCGAACCCGTCGCGCAGCCGCTCCGGCAGCAGCCCCGCGGTGAGCAACTGCTGGAGGGGCATCAGCACCCGCAGCACCGGCTGGCGGGGGCGGAACAGGCGGCGGGTGATGTCGCGGGCCTCGTCCCCCACCTCCAGCCGGGCCATCGCTTCCTCCCAGTAGGCGTCGAACGCCTCGGGGGTGTCCGGCCAGGCCGCGGCGGGCAGCCCCAGCGCGGTGCCGAACACCGAGGCCTCCCGCAGGAAGAGCGCGTACTCCTCCTCGTCGCGGAACCCGCCGAACACCATCGTGTACAGGCGGGCTGAGCTGTGGCAGAGTGTGGCGGCCACCCACAGCAGGAGGTCCTCGTCCAGGGCCCGGTAGCCGGGGCCGTTGACCTTCTTGTGCATCGCCCGGACCACGGAGTGCAGGCGTTCGCGTTCGGCGTCGGTGCCGTAGACCGTCCCGTAGACGTAGGCGAGGGTGCCGAAGAGCCGGGCGAAGGGGCGGTGCTCGAAGTCGCTGTGGTGGTACACCCCGTGTGCGACGCTGGGGTGGGCGATCTGGAGCAGCACGGCGTACCCGGCCCCGCCCAGGAGGCAGGACTCCGCGGTGATCCGCCGGAGCGGGGATTCGTCGGACGATCGGCCCATGTCCAGGATCGTAGGAGATAAACCGCTTCCTCCTGGAGTGAGGCGCGCCGTACCTTCTCCTTCATGGGAGACATCCGCGACGACGACACCGCCCTCCTGCGCCTGCTGGACGACGACGAGCGTGCCCGGATCGACGCCGCCATCCGGGAGCGCGGTTACCTCGCGGGGGTCGTCGCCGTGCGGGAGGCCTTCCGCCCCTGGGGCGGCCTGCACCTGTACGACGCTCGGGACATGGCCCTCAAGCGGTTCTCCGAACTCGGGATCGACCCCTGCCCGCCCGGGCCCGCGCCGACGCTGCCGGACCTGGTGGAGCGGATCGCCGCACATCCGGGTGTGCTCCGTGTCCTGGAGATCTCCTGGGACGGCGACGACTTCGGGTGGATGGTGCGGCTGGACGCCCTCTTCGGCCCGGGGGAGGAGCCGGTCGTCGCGGTCATGCGGTGCCGCGCGCCCGGACCGACGGGGCGGGCCGAGCTGCGGGAGATCCGGGCGCTCGGCGAAGCACTGGCAGAACGTTTCCGGGTGCCGCTCCGGGTCGACCACGAGTGCGCCCCGTACGGGATCTCCGAGTCGAGCTGAGGCCGGTCGGCGCCGCCCCGTGCCCGTCTCGGTGGGCCGTTCCGGTTCGACCACCCGGACACTCCGGCCTTCTCGGACTGGCGTCCCGGGTGGGATCGGGGGCACGCCCAGGACGGGGCCTCCGGTGTGGGGTAAGGGAAATCTATCCCTTTGGTGAGGTCCAGTGGACGGACCTCACCGACCCGGATTGGTCTACACCTCTCCCGGCCCGGACCGCCCGCGCCCGGCGGCCCCGTTCCCCCTGGTCTCACTCCACGTGCCCGGCCGGTCGCCACCCGTACCAGTGGCCGGAGGGCGCACAGTGGTTCCGAACGCGGTCCGGTCCCACCCTCCCCTCCCGTGCCACCAGGGCCCTTGCACTCTTTGTCACAGCCTGCCTACGGTCGTCCGCAACGGGCGGGAAACCTCGGTTTCCGCGGTTTATCCGAACCCGCCCTGCTTCGCCCTGGACCGGAAACGGTCCGGGTCATCCCGCTACGCGTCCCCCGGCGTGCCCCCGCACCACCGGGGACCATGACCCACACAGAAGGGCCCCGCATGCTCACCCGAAAGACCGACGCCCCCCGCAAGCACCGCCCGCTCCGCGCCGCGACGGCGCTCGCCGCCGCCACCACCCTCTTCTTCGGCCTCATGCCCATGGGCACGGCCAACGCGCACGGCTACATCTCCAACCCGCCGAGCCGCCAGGCCCAGTGTGCCGCCGGGGTGGTCCAGTGCGGCCCCATCCAGTGGGAGCCGCAGAGCGTCGAGGGCCCCAAGGGCCTGACCAGCTGCTCCGGCGGCAACCAGCAGTTCGCCGAGCTGGACGACGACAGCCGCGGCTGGCAGCGGACCGACGTCGGCCGCACCCAGTCCTTCACCTGGACCATCACCGCCAACCACCGCACCTCCACCTGGGAGTACTTCATCGGCGGCCAGCGGATCGCGGTGTTCGACGACGGCGGGGCGCAGCCGCCCTCGACCTTCTCCCACACCCTCGACCTGTCCGGCTACAACGGCCCGCAGAAGATCCTCGCGGTGTGGAACGTCTACGACACGGCCAACGCCTTCTACGCCTGCATCGACGTCAACATCCGCAGCTGACCCCGCCGCATCCCCTGAGGCCCCCGGCCCGGCTCCGCACCCGGGCCGGGGGCCGCGGCGGATCGCCGCCAGAGCGTGGGACCGGGCCTGAGCCGGGTACCGGGCCCGGGCCGGGGACCAGGCCCGGCGCATTGATCCGGCGGCCGAAGCGGCCTACCGTCCGAACATGGACACCGATGCGGTCACGGCGACCGGGCTGACCGTCCGGCGCGGCGGGCAGGACGTCCTCACCGGACTCGACCTGAGCGTCCCCGCGGGCGAGGTGGTGGGCCTGCTCGGAGCCGGCGGCAGCGGCAAGACCACGCTCATGCGCGCCATCACCGGCGTGCGGCGGGTCACCGCGGGCACCGTCACGGTGCTCGGCCACCCGGCCGGGGCGGCCCCGCCGCGCACCCTGATCGGCTACGCGGCGCAGACTCCCTCGGTCCACGCCGACCTCACAGTGCGGGAGAACCTCTCCTACTTCACCTCCGTGCTGCGGGCTCCCCGGACCGACCCCGACCGGGTCATGGCGGAGGCCGGCCTCGGCGACCCGGCCCGCCGACCGGCGGGCGAGCTGTCCGGCGGCCGGCACACCCGGGTCGGCCTGGCGGTCGCCCGGCCGGGGAGCCCGCGGCTGCTGGTCCTGGACGAGCCGACGGTGGGCCTGGACCCGGTGCTGCGCGAGGAACCGTGGTCGCTCTTCCACCGGCTCCGCGACCGCGGCACCACCCTGCTGGTCTCCAGCCACGTGATGGAGGAGGCCGGTCGCTGCGACCGGCCCGTCCTGCTGCGCGAGGGCCGCCTGGTCACCGAGGAGACGCCCGCGCGGCTGCGGGAGCGCACCGGGGTGCAGGACCTGGAACAGGCCTTCCCGCGCATCGTCCGCGAACCCGGACCGGGGCGGAGCCGCCACGAACGCCCGCCACCCGGCCGCCACGAACGTACAGCGCCCCGGACCCACGGGCCCCCGGTGTCCGGAGCCGACGAGCGCCCGGCGACCGGAGTTCATGAGAGTCCGGCGACCGGGGGGCCATGAGCGTCCGGCCCCCGGTGCCCGGGAACACCCCGCGCCCGGACGTCCTGTACCGGATCTCCGCGGTGATGCCCCTGTCCTACGCGGTCGACGCCATCACCGAGGCCGTGGAACAGCCCGAGGTCACCGGCGACCTGCTCGTGGACACCGGGATCGTGCTCGGGTTCGCCGCGCCGGCGCTGATCCTGGGCGCGGCCACCCTGCGCCGCCGCACACCCTGAGAACAGGACGCCCTGAGAGCAGGGCGTTCCTGGTGACGGGGCTACACTGCGGCGGAACGGAACGCTCTCCCACCCCCTCATCCCAGGCCCACCCCCACCCCAGGAAGGACGATGCGGATCATGGGTTTCTTCGACGGTCTGCGCAAGCCCCCGGCGCCGGTTCGACCGCTGGACCAGGGCACCGCGGAGGAGGCGCTCGCCCTCGTCCGCGCCCGGCGCAAGATCGAGGCCATCAAGCTCGTGCGCGAACGCACCGGCATGGGCCTGGCCGACGCCAAGAACACGGTCGACGCGCTGGAGGAGGGGCGTTCCGTCCCCGTCGAGCCGACCCCCGGCCACAGCCTCGCCGACCGGGTACGCGAACTCCTCGCACAGGACCGCGTCGCCGAGGCCATCGTCCTGGTCTCCCGCGAGACCGGCATGACCGAGACCGAGTCCGCGCGCTTCATCGACAGCCTCGGCCGATGAGATGACCCGCACGCTGGACGGGCTGGAGCAGCGCATCGCCGCGGCGCTGCAGATCGACGGCCGCGCCTCCTGGCGCCGGATCGCCACCGTGCTCGCCGAGCCCGAACGCACCGTCGCCCGGCGCGGCAACCAGCTGCTGGCCTCGGGGGACGTCACCGTCGCCGGGATACTCCCCCAGTCGGCCTCCACCCTGCTGCGGGTCCGCTGCGCGCCCGGCACGGCGCGGATGACCACCGAGTCCCTGGCCCAGCGCGCCGACTGCACCTTCTCCTACATGACCACCGGCGGCAGCGACTGCGTCGCCGAGCTGATGTTCGACGCGGAGCGGCTGCCGCAGGTGCTCGGCACGGAGATCCCCGCCACCGTGGGCCTGCGCGCCGCGGTGAGCTACCCGGTCCTGCGGTACTTCCGCACCATCCGCGGCTGGCGCTTCGGGCCGCTGACCGGCGCCCAGGCCGACGCGCTGGCCCGCGAGTACTCCGCGGACCGCGGCGGGTTCCCCGACCAGGGCGAGCTCACCGCCCAGGACCTACAGATCGCCGGGGTGCTGGCGGAGAACGGACGGGCCGGGTTCGAGGAGATCGCCCGGCGCACCGGGGTGTCCGAGAGCACCGCGAGCCGCCGCACCGACTGGCTGCTGCGCCGCGGCCACATCCACCTGCGCGCCCTCGTGGAGCCCGCTCTGGTCGGGCTGCCGGTGGAGGCCATGCTGTGGATCCGCTCCGCGCCCCACCGGGTGGACGGCATCGGCCGGGAGCTGGCCGCGGCGCGGGAGGTGCGCTACGCCGCCGCGCTGGCCGGTGACCACCAGATCGTGGCCAACGTGACCGTGCCCGACAGCGCGGCGCTCTACCGGTTCATCACCGACACCCCCTGGGCCGCGCAGGTCGACTCCGTGGAGACCACGCTGCTGCTGCACGCGCGCAAGCGCGGCGGCCGGATGCTCTCCGCGGGCTGAACCGCTGCGCGCCGCTACCCGGCGGCCGCGGTCGCCACCGGCCTCAGCCGCTGCCCCGCACCGATGTCCGGCCGGCGGTCCGCGCACCGCGTCCGGTCCTCGAACGCCTTGGCGTAGCGCAGCAGTTCCACGTCCCGGTAGTGGTCCACCGCCATCTGGAAGCCCACCGGCAGCCCGCCCGCGGTGAACCCGGCGGGCATCGCCAGCACCGGCAGCCCGGTCGCGGACAGCAGGCACGCCGACCGCATCCAGTCCAGGTAGGTCGTGGACTCCACGCCGTTGATCCGCTCCGGGTACCGCAGCCGCGCGTCGAACGGCGGCACCTGCGCCGCGGGGGAGAGGAAGAGGTCGTAGCGCCCGTAGAACCGCCGGACCGCGGCGGCCAGCCGGGTCCGCGCCGCGGCCGCGTCGATGATCCGCTGTGCGTTCAGCCCCCAGCCCGCCTCCACGTTCCAGACCACCTCGGGTTTGACCAGGTCGCGGTGGGCGCGCACCAGCGGCCCCAGCCCGGCGGCGAAGTCCAGGGCGCGGGTGGTGTGGAAGACCTCGTCGGCGCCGGTGAGGTCGGGGGCGGCCTCCTCCACCACCGCCCCCGCCTCCTCGAACACGCGCAGCCGCGCGGTCAGCACCTCCAGGACCTCCGGTTCCACGGGTACGCCCATCCCCAGGTCGGGGCTCCACCCGATCCGCACCCCGCGCAGGTCGCCGGCCACCGGGCCCGCGAAGTCCGCGCCGGCCAGCGGCGCCGGGGGCACCACCCGCTCCGACGGGCCCGCCACCGCGGACATGAACAGGGCGATGTCGGACACCTCGCGGGCCATCGGCCCGGTACGGGCCAGCCACGCGTGGTCGTTGTCCACCGCCGGCGCCGGGATCACCCCGTAGGAGGGGCGGAAGCCGATGACATTGCAAAAAGATGCCGGGATGCGCAACGACCCGCCCATGTCCGAGCCCTCCCCCAGCGGCTGGATCCCGGCGGCGATCGCCGCCGCCACCCCGCCCGAGGAGCCGCCCGCGCTGCGCGAGGGGTCGTACGGGTTGGTGGTGGTGCCGAACACCTCGTTGAACGTGTGCGACCCGGCGCCGAACTCCGGCACGTTGCTCTTGCCCGTGGCGATCACCCCCGCCCCGCGCAGCCGGGCGATCACCAGGTCGTCCTCCCGCGGCACGTGGTCCGCCAGCACCGGGGAGCCGTTGGTGCTGCGCATCCCCGCCACCGCGTGCGTGTCCTTGTGGGTCATCGGCAGCCCGTGCAGGGGCGGCAGGTCCGCCCCGGACACGGTGAGCCGGTCGGCCGCGTCGGCCGCGGCCAGGGCCCGCTCCGGATCCACGGTGACCACCGCGTTCACCGCCGGGTCCACCTCACCGATCCGCTCCAGGTGCGCGGTGACGGCCTCCCGCGCGGAGACCTCCCGCCGGCGGATCGCGCCGACCAGCTCCGCCGCCGACATCCGCTGAATCCCGTCCATGGGTCCTCCGATCCCTCCACCGCTCCGGGGCCGGTCAGCGCCGCCCGGACTCGACGCGCCCAGTCTCCGCGGCGGCCGCGCTCACCGGAACGGCGCGGGGTGATGTGGCGCACTTTGCGGGAAACGGCCACGCCGGTGGCGATTTCCCGCATCCCTTGCCACCGCGGAGACCACTGCCCGAGGGTTGGCGCAATCGGGGCGCGGCACGCACCCCGACCACCCCGGGAAGGAGCGTCCGCAGGTATGACACCCCCCGCCCCCGCAGTCCTGTGGCTGTGCGCGCTCGGCGTCTTCGCCGTCATCTTCGTCCAGACCTTCATCTACATGCGGGCCGCCCGCGTCGCCGGACCCGACGTCGGCATGAGCCGGGCCGACCTCAAGAACGCCTACCGCGCCGGAGCCGTCGCCTCCATCGGCCCCTCGCTCGCCGTCGTCCTGGTGGCCGTCGCCCTGCTCGCCCTCTTCGGCACCCCCGCCGTGCTCGTCCGCATCGGGCTGATCGGATCGGCGAGCACCGAGGTCGCCTCTGCCGGCATCGCCGCGGGCACGGTCGGCGCCACCCTGGGCGGCGCCGACTACTCGCCGTCCGTCTTCGCCCTGGCCTTCATGGCCATGAGCCTGTCCGGCGGCATGTGGATGCTCGCCACCCTGATCCTCACCCCCGTCCTCAACCGCGGCGGCAAGAAGCTCGACGCGGTGAACCCGGCCGTCATGGCGGTCGTCCCCGCGGCCGCCCTGCTCGGGGCGTTCGCCATGCTGACCGTCACCGAACTGCCCAAGTCCGGGGTCCACGCGGTCACCGCGCTCTCCTCCGCCGCTGTCATGGCCGGGTGCCTGGTCCTGGCCCGCCTGCTCAAGGCGGACTGGCTGAAGGAATGGGCGCTCGGGTTCGCCGTCATCACCGGCCTGGCCGTCGCCTACCTGGCCCACACGGCGTGACCCCCGGCAAGCGAGTGGAGAAGGAGACGACATGACCGCGCAGAACACCGGCGCTGGCACCGGCAGCGGCGCCGCCGCCATGGCGACGTTCGAGAACACCACCTCCCGGTGGGGGCGGGTGACCATGCTCGCCGGGCTGGCCCTGTCCCTGGCCGGGCCCCTCTACCTGGCGGTCTTCGCCGACCTGGACCTGGACGCCGCCCGCGTCTGGGTCGCGTTCCTGGCCGTCGCCGCCACCTTCGGCGTGTTCTGGGTGCTGGAACCGCTCACCTACTACCCGATCCTGGGCCCGGCGGCCATGTACCAGGCGTTCATGATCGGCAACATCTCCAACAAGCTGCTGCCCGCCGCGGTCGTCGCCCAGGCCAGCGTGGACGCCCGGCCGGGCACCCGGCGCGGCGACCTGACCGCGGTGATGGCCATCTGCGGGGCGGCCACCGTGCACCTGACGTCACTGCTGGTCGGCGTCGGACTGCTGGGCACCTGGCTGATCTCCGTGCTGCCCGCGGAGCTGATCGAGGTCGCCCGGCTGTACATCCTGCCCGCCGTCATGGGCGGGGTCCTGGTGCAGTGCGTCGTCACCATGCGCCGGTACCGCACCACCGCCATCGCCGTGGCCGTCGCCCTGGCCGTCCAGTTCGTTCTGCTGCCCGCCGCGCCGGGGCTCGCCCTGTTCTCCACCGCCCTGTGCGTGGCGGTGACCATGGTCCTGGCCTGGTTCCTGCGCGACCGCCGTATCGTGCACGGGACCGCCGCCGACGACCCCGCCCCCGCACACGTTCCGTCCGCCGAGGAAGGCCGCTGAATGACCACCGCACCCGCCGTCACCGACCCCGAGCGCATGCACCGGATCTACCGGCACCTGCACACCCACCCCGAACTGTCCATGCAGGAGCACGCCACCGCCGACTTCATCGCCGCCGAACTCGACGAGCTCGGCATCGAGAACTTCCGCTGCGGCGGCACCGGCGTGGTGGGCGTCATCCGCAACGGTCCCGGGCCCGTCGTCGCGTTCCGCGCCGACACCGACGGGCTGCCCATCGCCGAGGACACCGGGCTGGAGTACGCCAGCACCGCCACCGGCACCCTGGAGGACGGCACCGAGGTGCCCGTCATGCACGGCTGCGGGCACGACACCCACGTCACGTCCCTGCTCACCGCCGCCCGCGAACTCCTCGGCCGCGCCGCCGAATGGTCGGGGACCCTGGTCCTCGTCTTCCAGCCGGGCGAGGAGACCGCCGCGGGCGCCCGCGCCATGGTCGACGACGGCCTGTGGGACCGCGCCCCGCGCCCCGAGGTCGTCCTGGGCCAGCACGTGATGCCCTCCCGCGCCGGAACCGTCACCCTCTCCCACGGCACCGCCATGGCCATGGCCGACGCCCTGCGCGTGACCCTCTACGGCCGCCAGTCCCACGGCTCGCAGCCGCAGTCCTCCATCGACCCCATCGTGCTCGGCGCCCACGTCATCGCCCGGCTCCAGACCATCGTCTCCCGCGAACTCGACCCGCGCTCCCCGGCCGTCATCACCTCCGGCACCTTCCACGCCGGCCTGAAGGAGAACATCATCCCGGACCGGGCGGTGCTCACCCTCAACATCCGCTCCTTCGAACAGGACGTCCGCGACCAGGTCCTCGCCGCGGTCCGCCGCGTCATCACCGCCGAGGCCGCCGCCTCCAACGCCCCCGAACCCCTCATCGAGGAGATCTACACCTTCCCCCGCTGCTACAACGACCCCGACGCCGCCGCCCGCGTCGAGGCGGCCCTGCGCGCCGAACTCGGCGAGGACAACGTCTCCGTCGCCGAACCCGTCATGGGCAGCGAGGACTTCGGCCACCTCGCCGACTCCATCGGCGTGCCCGCGGTCTACTGGATGTTCGGCGGCTTCGACCCGGACGCGGGCGAACCCCCGGTCAACCACTCCCCGTTCTTCGGCCCCCTCATGGAACCCACCCTCACCACCGGCACCCGCGCGGCCGTCGCGGGCATCCTCACCTACCTAGCCACCAAACCCTGAGAGGCCCGAAAACCCTTAAGGCAGACATAGGAGACATGTCAGACTCTTCTCATGGCTGAGAGTTTCATTGGTCCGGTCCCCCACGTCGAAGTCGGGCGGAGCTTCAAGTCCAGGAAAGACGCTTCCCAGGCCAAGGTGCACCGCCCGCTTCAAGCAGGGATCTGCGGAACCAAGAAGTCCGGCGCCGAATCCATCGTGGTCTCCGGTGGCTACAAGGACGACAAAGATCTCGGAGAGGTCATCGTGTACACCGGCCACGGCGGCCGGGATGCGGAGACCGGAAAGCAGATCGCCGACTAGAGTTTGGAGGACAGCGGAAACGCCGCCCTCCACACGAGCCTCCTCGAAGGACAGTTGGTCCGTGTGATCCGTGGTGCCCAGGCGAAAACCCCTCACTCCCCAGACCATGGGTACCGCTACGACGGCCTCTACCGGGTCGCGGAATACGGGTGGAAGACCGGGGCCGATGGCTACCGGGTCGTCCAGTTCACCCTGACACAAGAGGACTCCATAACGGAGACCCAGAGCCCGTCCCATACTCCGGCCGAGGATGAAAAGGCGAAGCCGGTGGGGGCCGCCGGACCGGCCCCCACCAAGGCCACCACGGTTCAGCGCATCGTTCGCAGCACCAAGGTCACACGCATGGTCAAGGACTGGCACGAGGGTCGGTGCCAACTCTGCGGGATCACTCTCGCGGTGCCGAACGGTGTCTACAGCGAAGGCGCCCACATCCAAGCCCTCGGTGCTCCTCACTACGGGCCCGACATCACCAGCAACGTGCTGTGCCTCTGTCCCAACTGCCACGTTCAGTTCGACACCGGCGCGGTCATCGTGACGGACGACCTCCTCGTCATCCGCAACGGCGTCGAGGAGGGGAAACTCATCACCGTCCCCAAGCACCACATCGACATCAAGTACCTCCAAAGCCACCGAGCCCGCTGGGGCAAGTGAGAGGTGATCGCTACCGCGGTGGGGGCAGGCCTGTCCGACCGGCCCCGTCGCGGCCATCACACCCCCCCTCCCACAGGAAGCGCGCCTATGGAGCGGGAGATACAAGCCGACCTCGCTCCTGCCGCCGGTGCTACCGTGAATCGAGCGTGCTCCACCCCCTCCGTTCCGGAGCACGGAAGGGACCCGTCATGGCAGACCCGACCAGCACCGCCGGTGACCGATCCGCATCCGGGGAGCCGGACCACGAGGGCGTCGAGATACTCGTGCAGGGCCTGGCTCCGACCTGGGTCGGTCCCGACCTGGAGGCGTCGGCCGTCACCGACGACGAACGGCTCGGCGCCGTCCAGCGCAACCAGCTGTTCGAGGCGATGGGCGACACCCCCGAGGCCGGCTGAAGCCCCGGCGCCCGGCCCGGGCAGCCGGTCGCACAGGCCCCCGCAAACGCCGAGAGGCCGGTCCCGAAGGACCGGCCTCTCGCTCTGTCGGGGTGGCGGGATTTGAACCCACGACCTCTTCCCGTACCGGGGCCCTTCGGCAGTCTGCGGTCCAACCCCGCAAACCGCCCCTGAACTCGACGTTCTCCCCGGACGCTTCCCACCGCTTCCCGGCCTCTCTCGGACCCATGTGCATTGAATGTGCATCGTTCCCGCCCCTGCCATGACCCCCGGGCCCAAGTCGGTCAGCGGTTTCGCATGCCCACACCGCTACCCATGAGCCCCTGTACTCGGCAACCACGGCTCCGGGCCGGGGCGCCCGATGGCGCCGAGGCCGGCAACCCCAGACAGACCGTGTCGCGCCAGCGGGTGCCCCGGGATCTGAACACGTCATCAACCATTGGGACCAAAGGACCTGACAGGTAGCTGTGTCCTGAGTCACCATAGATGTCTCGGGCGGCTCTGGTCCCGCTCGTCGTACGGGCTCGTCCGAGAGAGGTTGCGTGCGCACGGCCATCGGCCGTGTGCTCGGGACCGGGCGTCAGCCCGCAGCCCGAGCCACGGACGAGGGGCCACCGCGACGGCGCTTGCGCCGTCGCCTTGATTCCATACAGTCCAACTCGGCAAGGATAAGTTCATGGTCAAGAAGGTTTTCATTAGCTTTGATTATGACAATGATGTTATCTTAAAGGATTTTCTCGTCGGGCAATCAAAGAATCCGGATTCTCCTTTTGTTATTCATGATTGGTCGATTAAGAAAGCCTCGCCAGGATGGAAAGAGGAAGCTCGAAATCGTATTCGTCGATGCGACTTGGTGGTAGTAATTTGTGGTCTGCACACCGACACGGCGACCGGGGTATCAATTGAACTTGGTATCGCCCAAGAAGAAGGCGTACCATATTTTCTGCTGAATGGTTACAAGGGAAAGACGGGAAAAAGGCCTAAGTCCGCAAAGTTTGGGGATAAGATTTACAAATGGAGTTGGGAAAATCTTGAAAAGCTGGTTGGCGGCGCTAGGTAAAAAGTTGGCAATGTTGGATGGTGGGGGAGAAACGAAACAAAAATTGCCCCAAGCGAGTGTGGTTGACGGCTCCATTCAAGATGATCTGGAACTCTATAAAATTGCAGTCGAAATGGCTGATCGAGTTTCGGCTCGTCGAGGTGTGGCTAATTCTTTTTTCCTGACAGTGCAAACAGCATTAGTGGCGGTTGTTGGGTTTTCTCAGGGTGGTGCTGAAGACGTATCAACTGCTGCGCAAGTAGCTTTCGCTCTAGCTGGGGTTGTGCTATCGCTTTCCTGGTGGATGCAGTTGCGGAGCTATCGAGAGCTGAATGAAGCAAAGTTTAAAGTGATCAACAAGATGGAATCAAGATTTTCTATTAAAATATTCTCTGAAGAATGGGCTTATCTCAAGCCAGATCCTGTCTCTCATAGCAAGAAGCGATACGCGGAGCTTGGCTCTATTGAACGCATAGTACCTTGGGTTTTCGTGGGGCTTCATATTATGGTACTTGTTGCTAGTGTGGATTGGACTTGGGTGTGTATCTAAATTTTCTTGCAAGAAAAATACGAAGTAATATTTCCTCGGAAGACCTTGTGCCAGATGATTCTGACGAGCTTTTTCTATTGTACGCTTTGCTTGCGCGCTCCGTAGGCAGCGGGGTGACCGCAGAAAATGTGCACGATGCGTGGTCGATCTGGATGAGCTCACGAGATCCGTCTCATCCTTCACTGGTTCCATTTTCAGATCTTCCTGCAGAAAAGCAGAAATATGACCTTCCGTACTTGAATGCCATCAAGGTTTCCATTGAAGACTAGGTTCTAAACGAGGATCGCGGTGCAATGACATACACTAAATCTATTTTCCTTAGTTATTCAAAGCCCCATCAGCTGGCGCAAGAAAAATTCGTCGAAAGTGTGCGCTTTAAGCTTGGGGAAAGGGGATTTGAAGGGCGCACTCTTGGAGTGACTGACTACGACTTGGAGGCCCCGCTCCACGCTATTCGCAGGCTAATGCTTGAATCAAATGGACTGATTGCCATCGCTTTCAAAAGAACTTATATCGAGCATGCAGTGGTTAACCGAGACTCGGATTTTAGTGGCCGAGAGCCGCGTGAAATATCAGACGAGTGGATGACCACCCCCTGGCCTCATATTGAATCGGCTATGGCTTACCAACTCGGACTGCCTGTGTTAATCCTTAGGGAAGCGGGCGTTATAGCCGATGGGGTTCTTGAGAAAGGAGTGGCCGGAATAGCTATGCCAGAATTCGATCTAAGTAAGGACCCCACTGCTGATTTCATGAATGGAGTAGAGGGGGCGGCCCTCTTCTCTAAGTGGGCACACCAGGCGGAGAGCGTATTTCTTAATAAAGGGTCGCCGGGAAGGCTTTATTAATTCCGCGTCATTTCGAGTGAATCTCATGGCAAAATGCCCATGAGTCAAAATAAAAATACGTCGATATCCAATTTTGACATTAATGCGAGCGCTCCTGGGTGAAGATTTTAGTCCACGCCATTGACTGCCTCCTATTTTGGTCGCATTAGGCGTTTGCCGTCGTGGGCGCGTACATGAGGTCCATTCATGTCTAAGGCATCAAGCAGGCGGACTGCATAAACTGTGACCATTTTATCCTCAATTTCGTCATGGGTGAGCCACTTGACGGAAGATGCTTCGGGCGTTTCTTTTCCATCGCCTGCGACCGGTTTGCAGCGGAAGACTAAAGCGACGATTCCGCGAGACATGTTCTTGTAGACGCCCGTAAGCTGTTCCACCTCGACGTGGATGCCGGTCTCCTCCAAGACCTCACGCACAACGCCGTTTTCGGGGGTCTCGTCCAACTCCAGGACGCCGCCTGGTGGCTCCCAGGTTCCGTTATCTCTGCGTTGGATCGCCAGCATGCGTCCGTCCTCGCGTATGACGGCTCCCGCCACGGACACGGAGTGCAGCGGCGTTGACGGCTTGTCTCCAGTGCTGTTACTCATGTACAGGAGCATAGGAGGCACAGAAGGACTATGGCGAGCACTGTAGGGGCGAAGTCAGCGAAGCCCCGGTATCTCCAGATCGCTGATGACATCGAAGAGCAGATCCGGGCGGGCCGCCTGGCTCCTGCTCAGGAGATCCCGAGTGAGACGACGCTGATGCAGCGCTACGGGGTCTCTTCGGGCACGGTGCGCAAGGCGGTTGCTCAACTCCGGACTTCGGGCCTGGTGGACACCTACCAGGGCAAGGGCTCCTTCGTGAAGTCCCGGCCTCCCGTGACGCGCAAGTCCTCGGACCGCTTCCGGCGCTCGCACCGTCGGGCCGGCAAAGCCGCCTACATCGCGGAGACCGAACAGGCGGGCGTCAAGCCCACCGTCCAGGTGCTCTCCATCGGTCCCGTCTCTGCTCCCGCTGAGATTGCTCTACGCCTGGCCGTGGATGAGGGTGACAAGGTGCTCGCCCGCCGCCGGCTCTACTTCAGCGACGGCACTCCCACCGAGGAAGCCACGTCCTACCTGCCGTGGGACGTCGCGCGGGACATCCCGGAACTCTTCGAGGAGAACCCGGGCGGCGGTGGCATCTATGCCCGTCTGGAGGAGCACGGTCACGAGTTCGCCGAGTACACCGAGACGGTGCGGGCGCGTCTTGCGACGAAGCAGGAGGCGAGTGCGCTGGCTCTCAGCCCCGGCTCTCCCATCATCCATCTCACGCGCAACGCGGTGACCTCCACGGGGCGTGTTGTGGAGGTGTGCGACACCATCATGGCCGCTGATCAGTTCGTGCTCGACTACCGCATTCCGGCCACGGATTGAGGGACTGACCGACCGCTCCCGGGAGCCTCTTCGGCTCAGAGGGTTGACTCATGTACATGAGTGCGCCACTCTTATCTACATCACTCATATACATGAGTGCATGGGCTTGGCTCATATGCATGTGCTGGGTCCTGGGTTCGTTGCCACAACCGGTGCGTCCTCGCTCCCGCAGTGAGGTGCTGACACCCCCGTCCCCCGGGAGCGTGCTTCGTGGAATCCGTCGTCGCATCCGCTTCGAAGCGGTGCAAATCCTGCCGTGGCCGCGGCTGGAAGTCGCTTCGCTCCCGGCGGCTGGTCGTGGTCCGTTCTCCCGCGACACGTGAACCTGCGGTCCGCGTGGCTCGCTGTACTGCATGCCGGGGGAGCGGCACGAACTCGTGAAAGCGGTGCGGACTTCCGCCCGGGTGGCTCCCGGTGGCGGTGCTCCGCCCGCACAGACAACAGACCCCCGCGACGCGGGCTAGGCATCCGGGGGCACGGCCAACCTGAGGAAAGCAGGCTGACGTGAGCGACTTTATCGCCCTGATTCGGGCTTTGGTGACTCTCCTACGACCGAAACGACACGGCAGGCACCACCGGACCGGCCCCCGGCCGTTCCACCTGCCCCGGCCTGCGCGGGTGGAGCTGTGGCCGGCTCCGGAACCGATCGTCATGGACGGCGGTGACCCCCGGGCCTACTCCCTGCACCGTGGCCCCTTCGTTCACTGGGAACACAGGCGGACCCTGGAGCGCGCCGAGCGGGACCGGCGGGGCCTGGACCTGCTGTTGAGCATCTCCGCTGCTCCCAGGATTCCCGACGACCTGGCCGAGCTGCGTGACCTGGTGCGTACGGCCATAGCGGTCGGGGCGGTGCGGCGATGAACGGCGACGGCGGCCCCCTCCCCGACAGCCGCGAACCCTTGGCCGCCTGGGCGCGTGAACGGGGTGTGCGGGTGCGGGTGGCGGCCGAGGACTGGGAGTCGATCACCTATGAGGCCATCGCCTCCGGCCCGGACGGTCCCCATGTGGTGGACCGCGTCCGGTGTGCTCTCCCCGAAGCCGTGGTGCGGCGCCGCATGCTGGCGACCTACCTGGTGGGCCTGTCCCATGAGGTGAACGGGGCCCAGTGCAGCCATGTCCGCCGCGTCGTTCCCCCGGCGCTGTTCTCCTCGGACGAGGCCGACCGCCATGACGTGACGCTCGTGGCCGCCGCCCTGGTGGAGAGCGAACGCCGCGCGGTGTGCGGTGCCACGGTGGACAACCTCACCGTGTACACGGTGCAGCGCGCCAAGGACTGGCGGCCGTTCTAAAGACCCCCGCGTGCCCTGACGTCTTTTCGAGACCACGGGGCCCAGGGCACGCGGGCCTTCTCCTCTTCAACGACGACGTGTCCGCGCCTTCGCTGCGGTCGGGCTTCCCGTCGTTCGCTCTGTTCAGTGTGCCTTCGGGGCTCATATGTGGCCCCACCTGCTGACAGGGCGGGATCGTGTCAGTAAGCTACTCGACCACACGAGTACTAGAGTCACCAGGTGGACAACGTGTCGAATCTGGAGTTCGCTCCGCCCAAGTACGCGCAGATCGTGCGGGCGATCCAAGAGCGCATCGAAGACGGAACCTATCCGCTGGGGGAGATGCTTCCCTCCGAGTCCCGTATGGTCCGCGAGTTCGGGGCCGGCCGCTCCACGGTGGTGCGGGCCTTGCAGATCCTGAGCATGCAGGGGTGGATCGAGCGTGAGCACGGGCGCGGTTCGTTCGTGCGCGGTGTTCCGCAGCAGACCGCCGAGCGCTCGCATGCCGGGGCCAGTGCGTTCGACGCCTCCGAGAACAGCGCGCGCAGCCGCATCCTGTCGGCCGGTCGCGTTCCCGTGGCCGGTGCTGTGGCCGAGGCGATCGGGGTTCCTGCGGGGTCTCCGGTGGTCATGCGCCGCCGCGTGGTCCTGGACGAGGGCGAACCGAGTGAGCTGGTCACCTTGTGGTTTCCGGTGGACGTGGCCGAGGGAACCGACCTGGCGGATGATCAGCCCATCAGTATCGGGGCCCGTGAACACGTGCAGATGGTCAAGCAGCTCCGCCCCTCGACCGTGGTGGAACGGCTGTGCGCACGGCTGGCCAATGACGCCGAACGCGAAGCCCTGAGGCTGGACGAGGGTACCCCGGTCCTGGGGATCACCGCGCGGATACTGGACGCCTCGGGAGATGTGATCGCGGTGGCCGAGGTGGTTCTCCCCGGGGATCTGCACGAGTTGGAGGACTCCTACCCGGCGGTTTGAGGGGGCCTAGGAACCGGTCGGCTTAGTCACTTGTCCGATCAAGTCTGGCCGGTTATCCTGACTTTCACTCGACCGGACGAGTAGTCGAGTGGTTATCGGGAGAGAGGAAGTGCCCATGGCTGTTCAGGGTGCGTTGCCGGTGGCGTTCGGGACGGTGTTCCCGCACGGTGCGTTCGCGCTGGGGGTGGAGGCGATCACGGACTTCGAGACCAAGCGGCCTCAGCTCGACAAGGAGTCCGGGCTGCCGCTGTGGGCGGTGGATGTGATCGACGCCGACCCCGAGGCGCGGGGCAAGGCCAAGTCGGTGAAGGTCAAGATCGCCGCCGAGCACTGCCCGACCCTGCCCGACGAGGTTCCCGGGCTGCCGTTCCGGCCGGTCGAGTTCGAGCACATGGCCGTCATGCCCTACGTCGACGACAACGGTCGCCGGCCTCGCGTCGCCTACTCGCTGCGCGCGCGGGGTGTGAAGGCCCCCGGTGCCGCTGCGGGTGCTCGTCGCGCCCAGGCCAAGGACGCCGCCTGACCTTCCGCACCACATGAGACGGGGCGGCCTGGTGCTCCAACACCTAGCCGCCCCTGGAACCCCTACCCGAACCCTGCGAAAGCTTCGTGAAGAGGTGTCTTCAGTATGTCCGACTACCCGAGCGACTTGTCCGCGTTGACCGGCCCGCAGTTGGTCCGCGCATTCTTGGCCGAGATCGACCAGTCGCGCACCACCCCCGCCGAGAAGGCGGCGTTCTTCGACTTCAAGGCGCGGGTCTTCGGAGCCCTGGCCGAGCGCAACGGCGACCCCGAGGCGTTCCAGGCCGCCGAACGCGCCCGCACCCACCGGGACCGCATCCTCTCCCAGATCGCCACCGGCGAGACGTTGAGCGGTGGTGACCTCTGATGCCGTTCACCTCCAACGTCGGCTCCGCCCAGACCTCCCCGACCCTGCCCTCTCCCGCTCAGGGAGTGCGGTGGACGACGCCGATCGTCGAGACGCCCGGGATCGTGGTCCTGGCCTCCTGGATCTACCGGCTGGTCCGGTTCCTGGTCACCCTGCCCTTCCGCTTCCCCGTCCTGGTCGCCTGCACGACCGCTTCGGCCGTGGCGTGGTGGCTGGGGGACTGGCCCGCCCTCGCCGCCCTGTGGGGGTTCGCCTCGGTGGCGTCTCTGGTGTGGTGGCGTGCCTGGCCCGGCTCCCACCGCACATGGGTGACGTTGCGGCTGCTGGCGTGGTGGCGGCACGTGTTCGTGTACCGGCGCCACTGGCAACCGGTCCTGGTCATCGCCGGGCTGGCCGAGTCCTACCAGGAACGCCGCTACCTGCCCCGCATCCGCCGCGTCGTCTGCGACACCTGGGCCGACCGGGTCAAGGTCACGTTGGTGGCCGGGACCTCTCCGGCTGAGTTTGAGACCCGCGTGGCTGAGCTGGCGCACGGCTTCCGCGCACCCTCTTGCCGGGTGATCGTGGACGGCCCCCGCCGTATCACGTTGGAGTTCCCCCGCTACGACACCCTCGCCGAACCCCTGGACGCCCTGCCCGTCCCCGACGCTCCGGATCTGGGTGCGTTGCCGGTCGGCCGCTGCGAGGACGGTTCCCCGTGGAAGCTGCGTCTGCACGGGACTCACGTCCTGGTCGCCGGGGTCACCGGCTCCGGGAAGGGTTCGGTGCTCTGGTCCGCCATCCGCGCCATGTTGCCCGCCGTGGCCAAGGGCACGGTGCGGATCTGGGCGATCGACCCCAAACGTATGGAGCTGTCCTACGGGCGGGACCTGTTCGCCCGCTACGCCGACACCGGGGAATCCGCGGTGGCCCTGCTGGAACGGGCGGTGGCGGACATGCAGGCGCGGGCCGAACGCTACGCCGGGAAGCACCGCTCCCACACCCCTACCCGGATCGATCCGTTCGTGGTCGTGGCCTTGGACGAGGTGGCGTTCCTGACGGCCTACCACCCTGACCGGGACGTGCGCCGTCGCGCGGAGAACGCGATAGCCACCCTGACTTCCCAGGGGCGTTCGGTCGGGTTCTCTGTCCTGGCCGCGTTGCAGGATCCGCGCAAGGAGGTCATGAACCTGCGCAACCTGTTCCCGGACAAGGTGGCCCTGCGTCTGGATGAGGCGTCGCAGGTGGACATGGTCCTCGGAGAGGGGGCACGCGACCGGGGTGCGAACGCGCACCTGATCGACCCCACCCTGCCCGGTGTCGGCTACGTCCGCCTCGAAGGCTCACCCGCCCCCGTGCGGGTGCGTGCCTCCTACGTCTCCGACGAGGACATCACCTCCATGGCCGACGGCTACGGGGCGGGCTTCTCCTCGGGCTCTGAGGAGGGTGAATGACGGTCCTTGCGGGCAACGATGAAGTCCCAGGTCCACAGAGCCGTGACGGAGAGCACCGCGAATATCAGCGCCCACCGGAGTTGTCCGGAACCGATCAGCGCCATCACCCAGCCGAATTGGGCCATCCAGAGCACGTCACGGAGGCTCAGAAGCGTGAACCCCGCGCGGGGCGGTTTCGGTGGCATGGGGTGGGGGCTCCTGCTCTGTGGCCATGGTGGGTTGGTGACGCCGCGTCAATGTGGTGTCTTCTCGGGGCTGTTGGCGGCTCGATACCGCAGGTGCGCGTGGATCTCCCGAACGAGGCCGGCAAGGTAGATCAGTGCTTGCAGACCTACGAGCCACATCCTCTGTGGATCCGTGAACCACACGAACACACCGAACGCGGCGCTGAACACCAGAGCGAAGATCGAGAACTTTACCGTCCACCAGTTCGCGGGCTCAGGACCACGGGCCGCACGCTCGCGTTTCATGGCCTCACGCCGCTGCTTCATGATCTCGCGTTCGAGTTTCTTGGCCTCGGGGTTGTGCGGGGCGCGATGCCGACCGGCCACGTGGGGGTTCCTTTCCAAGCCGTGCGGGCTGGGTGCTTCTGGGGTGCGAAGCGGTTCGGGGCGGTGGGTTGATGCCGACTCCTACCGGTAAGTCCACCCGGGCCGAACGGCTCGCGCAACCCCTGGCCCGTGAGGTGGCCGAACAGGTCGCCGCCGACCACGGCGTGTGCATCCGCCCCGTGTCCCTCCGACGCACGAACATCGCCACCGGTGAGACGACGGTGATCGACGTCCCGTGCGGGTCCACCCTGGAATCCCACTGCCCCGCCTGCGCCAAGCGCAAGCGCTCCCTGCGGCGAACCCAATGCGAAGAGGGCTGGCACCTGGACACCGAACCCGTCGTGGAACCCGACCCGCCCACCGCGACGCAACGGGGCTGGGTGGAGCAGCGGGCGATGGTGACGGCCGAACGGGACCGCCTCGCCGCCACGGGGGCGGCCTCGGTGGAAGACCTGGCCGCGCTGGACGCCGCGATAGCCGACCTGGACGAGGAGATCACCGCCTCCGGCCTCCGGGGCTCGGTCACCCGCTCCTCGGACACCGCGACGGCCAAGCCCAGGCGGGTGCGCTCCACCAAACGTCGCCAGGATGCCCCCGACCTGCCCAAGCGGCCCATGACCCGCAAGACCGTGGGTCGCGCCTACACCGATCCCGCGTCCGGGAAGGTGTTCCGGCCCTCGCTCTTCATCACCCTGACGTTGGACTCCTACGGGCGGGTCCGCTCGGACGGAACCCCGGTGGACTTCTCCACCTACGACTACCGGCGCGCGGCCCGGGACGCGCTGCACTTCTCCAAGCTCGTGGACCGGTTCGTGCAGAACCTCCGACGGGTCGCAGGGTTCGAAATCCAGTACTTCGCCGCCGTGGAACCTCAACGCCGCCTGGCCCCGCACCTGCACATGGCCACCCGGGGCACCCTGCCCCGGGCCGAGCTGCGCCAGATCGCCGCCGCCACCTACCACCAGGTGTGGTGGCCATCCGCCGACCGGGTCGTCTTTGCGGGGGAGAGCCTGCCCGTCTGGGACGAGTCCAGCAAGGCATATGTCGACATATCGACCGGTGAAGTGCTGTCCACCTGGGACGAAGCGTTGGACGCCTTGGACGAGGACCCCGACGCCGAGCCCCATCACGTGGTGCGGTTCGGCCGACAGGTGGACGCCAAGGGGGTCGTAGCGGGGTCCGTTGACGCCGACCGGTGTGTGCGCTACCTGGCGAAGTACCTGACCAAGGACATCGCGGACTGCCACGCCGCCGAGACCACCCGGCAGGAACAGCACGTGGACCGCCTCTTGGAAGCCCTGCGGTTCGAGCCGTGCTCGCCCCGGTGCTCCAACTGGCTGCGCTACGGGGTCCAGCCGGACGAGGCCAAGCCGGGGATGCGCCCGGGGTTCTGCCGTTCCAAGGCCCATCGCCGCGAACACCTGGGCTACGCGGGACGGCGCGTCCTGGTCTCGCGCAAGTGGTCCGGCAAGACCCTCGCCGACCACAAGGCCGACCGGCTCGCCTGGGTCCTGGACGCTCTCGGCGTTACCCCCGGCGACGACGGCCAGGAGGACGAGGACACTCCGCGTTCCCCGCTGCTGGCGGTGGCCTCCGGCTCCTTCTCCTGGGAACTCGCCCGACCCACAGACCCCGACGTTGCCCCCCGCGAACGCCGCCTCCTCCGCGCGGTCGGTGAATCACTCAAACGCCGCGCGCAGCTCCACGCCGCTCGCCAGAACGACCTTTCGGCAACTCCAGAGACGAGGGCGGCATGAGTGCGTCGACGGCCGGTGTGGACATCCCCGAACAGCGCCCATCCGACGCTCTGTGGTCGGTGGAGGACGCCGCCGCCTACCTCCGAGTCCCGCCCAAGACCCTCTACGAGTGGCGCTACAAGGGCGACGGACCGCCCTCCCACCGCATCGGCCGATACGTCCGCTACATCCCCGCCGAGGTCCGCACCTGGGTCCGCTCCCGCTGAACCCGAACCCGCCCCCGACAACAACCCCCGGAAAGGAAGTCCCCCATGGCCCGTGCCTGGGTCTACGACCGCACCAAGGAGAAGTCCTACGTGGAGGCCGTGAAGAAGGCTAAGGAGACCAAGCGCACACCTCCCGCCCGGTGGATGGTCCGCTACTACGACCCCTCCGGCCGGATCAAGAGCGGCGGCACCTTCAAGAAGAAGCCCGACGCCGAGAAGAAGCAGACCGAGATCGAGAACAGCCTGCACGAGGGCTCCTACCGCAACCCGCACGACGCGAAGATCACCGTGGCCGAGATGGCCGAGAAGTGGCTGAGCACGCGCACCGACATCAAGCGCTCCACCTGGTGGAAGTACCGGGGCCTGCTGGACGCGCACGTGCTGCCCCGCTGGGGAGAGCACCCCCTATCGGCCGTCCACTCCGAGGACGTCGCCGTGTGGGTGGCCCAGCTTCAGAAGCCCCGTGAGGAGGACGGGGGCAACCTGGGCGCCTCCCAGACCCGCCACGCCTACGGCGTCCTCTCCATGGTCCTGGAATGGTGTGTGCCCCGCCGCCTCCCGGCCAACCCGGCGCGCGGGGTCCCGCTGCCCAAGCCCTCCGAGGCCGAACACGTCTACCTCGACCACCGCCAGGTGGAGGCGCTGGCGAACGCGGCCGGCGCGCTGCGCACCAAGTACGGCCAGATCGCCGCCGCCGCGAACATCAATCGGCCGCTGATCCTCCTACTGGCCTACACCGGGCTCCGCTTTAACGAGGCCGCCGCCCTCCGCGTGGGCAGGGTGGACCTGGACACCCGGCGCATCCGGATCACGACCGCCTTCGCAGAGGTAGAGGGAAAGCTCGTGGAACAGTCGCCCAAGACGGGCAAGAGCCGGACCGTTCCCGTCCCGCCGTCCCTCGTCGCCGAGCTGCGGCCCCTGGTGGACGGTCGGCCGGACGCGGCGCTCGTGTTCACCACCAAGCGGGGGACCGAGGTGCGGCTCCGCAACTGGCGCAACCGGGAGTTCGGCAAGGCGCTCAAAGAGGCCGGGCTCGACGGCATGGGCCTGACCCCGCACAAGCTCCGGCACACCGCCGCGTCACTGGCCATCGCCGCCGGCGCGGACGTGAAGGTCGTCCAAGCGATGCTCGGACACGCCACCGCCACGATGACCCTGGACCGCTACGGGCACCTGTTCCCCGATCGCCTGGACGAGGTGGCCGAGGCCATGGACGCCGCGCGCCTGCGGGTGCTCGCCGCCGCCTGACCGGCTCCGCGACGGACTCCGTCCGGCCCGTCCATGTGCAACGAATGTGCACCGCGCCCCCGGGGACCCCGGGCCGGGAAAACGAAGAACGGGTGCCCACCTGCGTGGACACCCGTTCCTTTGTCGGGGTGGCGGGATTTGAACCCACGACCTCTTCGTCCCGAACGAAGCGCGCTGCCAAGCTGCGCTACACCCCGAAGCAACGAGCCTAAGTCTAGCGGACGTCGGGAGTGGTCGGGTAATCGATTACGGGACTGTGGCCCAGGCCTCCCCGGCCCTGCTCTCAGCCCTCGTCCGGGGCCGCCACCAGGTCCAGGAGGGAGGCCTCCGGGCGGCAGCAGAACCGCACCGGGGCGTACGGCGACGTGCCCAGCCCGCCCGACACGTGCAGCCACGCCCCCGCGTACTCGTGCAGTCCCCAGGCCCGCCGCCGGTCGATGCCGCAGTTGGTGACCAGCGTCCCGTAGAACGGCAGGCACAGCTGGCCGCCGTGGGTGTGCCCCGCCAGCATCAGCTGGTAGCCGTCGGCCGCGAAGCGGTCGAGGTTGGCGGGCTCGGGCGAGTGCAGAACGCCCAGCCGCAGGTCCGCCGACGGGTCGGCCGGGCCGGCGATCTCGTCGTAGCGGTCCAGCTTGATGTGCGAGTCGTGCACGCCGCCCAGCGCCACCTCCAGGCCCCCCGCACCCGCCTTGAGGGCGCCCTTGCGGTTGTTCAGGTCCAGCCAGCCCGACGCGGACATCGCCGCGCCCAGCTCGCGCCAGGGCAGGTCCGGCACCCGGCGCTTGTTGTAGTCGGTCTTGCTGGTCCGCCACAGGTAGCGGGCCGGGTTCTTCAGCTGGGGCGAGAACAGGTCGTTGGACCCGTACACGAACGCGCCCGGCCGGTCCAGCAGCGGCCCCAGGGCGTCGATGAACGGCTCCACCGCCTCCGGGTGCGCCAGCGAGTCCCCGGTGTTGACCACCAGGTCGGGCTCGTACTCCTCCAGGCCGCGGATCCAGTCGATGAGCATCCGGCGGCCCGGCGTCAGGTGCGCGTCGGACAGGTGCAGGATCCGCAGGCGCGGGCTGCCCGCGGGCAGCAGGGGCAGCTCGTAGCGGCGCAGCCGGAACCAGTTGCGTTCGATGACCGAGGCGTAGGCCAGCCCGGCGACCCCGACGGCTCCCGTGATCGCGACCGCCCGGCCGGTGTTGCGCAGGAGTCGTCCCTTGTCGATGCCCATGCGGCCTTCTTCCTCGTCGGGCTCGGATGCGGGGTGCGAGGTGCGGTGTGCGCTTCGTTCGGGACGGAGAGGTCGCAGAACGACGTTCCGGCACCCCCGACGATCGTCTCACGCCGCCCGCGCACAAAACGTTGGTCGGCCGACGGGGGACCGCCGTAGGATCGGCCCATGTCCGAACTCAAAGACCGCCTCAAGAACGACCTGACCACCGCCATCAAGGCGCGTGACAAGGTGCGCACCGGCACCCTCCGCATGGTCCTGGCCGCGATCTCCACCGAGGAGGCCGCCGGTTCCACCCAGCGCGTCCTCGGCGACGACGAGATCACCAAGCTGCTGACCCGCGAGGCGAAGAAGCGCCGCGAGGCCGCCGAGGCGTTCGACAAGGGCGACCGTCCCGAGCAGGCCGCGGCCGAGCGGGCGGAGAGCGAGGTCATCTCGGACTACCTGCCCAAGCAGCTCACCGACGAGGAGCTGTCCGCCCTGGTCACCGCCGCCGTCGAGGAGACCGGCGCGCAGACCCCCCGGGACATGGGCAAGGTCATGAAGGTCGTCAACCCCAAGATCGCCGGGCGGGCCGAGGGCTCGCGGGTGGCGGCCGAGGTCAAGCGCCACCTCGCGGGCTGACCTCCACCGGGATCCACCTCGCGGGCTGACCCCGCGCCCCGCGCCCGCGCCCTACAAGCGCGACCCCGAGAACGCCCGAGGGGGCCGCGGCATCCGCCGCGGCCCCCTCGTCGTGTTTCCTGTACCGGTTTCCCGTCCCGGGTTCGCGTCCCGGGTTCCCGTCCCGCTAGTCGCGCGGGGTGGCCGGCGTGTGCG
>NZ_JBJJBV010000469.1:0-2708 GCF_045446735.1 Nocardiopsis protaetiae | reverse complement strand
CACCGCGATCCGCAACACCGGGATCTGGGTGCTGGTCGCCCCCGCCGTGGTCACCGGGCTGGGGCTGATCCTCGCCGTGCTGACCGAGCGGATCCGCTGGGCGACCGCGTTCCGCATCCTGCTGTTCATGCCGATGGCGATCTCCCTGTTCGCGTCCGGCATCATCTTCCGGCTCGTCTACGACGAGAACCCCGACCGCGGCGTCGTCAACGCCGCCATCGTCACCGTCCACGACGTGTTCCGGACCCCCTCCGAGTACCCCGGGGCCCGCCCCCGCGAGGAGGGGCCGCTGGGCCCCGACGCCGCCCTGGGCGGGTACACCACCGCGGACGCGCACGTGCCCGGCGACGTGGTCGCCCTGCCCCTGGTCGGCGTCCGGCCGGGCGACCTCCCCGAGCAGGCGGCCCAGGCCGCGCTGCCCGAGGGCGCCCCCGACGTCATCCAGGGGGTGGTGTGGCTCGACGCCGCCCTAGGCGGCGAGGCCGACGGCATCGACCCCGGTGAGCGCGGGATGCCCCGCCTGACCGTCGAGGCGCTGGACGCCGGCGGCGCGGTCGCCGCCACCGCCACCACCGGCGACGACGGGCGGTTCCTGCTGGCGGACCTGCCCGCGGGCGAGTACACGCTGCACCTGGCCGCGGGGAACTTCACCGAACCGTTCAACGGGCTCACCTGGCTGGGGCCGAGCCTGGTCACGCCGGTGATCATCTCCGCGTGGGTGTGGATCATGACCGGGTTCGCGATCACGTTCATCGCCGCCGGGCTCGCCGCGATCCCGCGCGACGCCCTGGAGGCCGCCCGGGTGGACGGCGCCACCGAATGGCAGGTGTTCCGCAAGGTCACCGTGCCACTGCTGGGGCCGCTGCTGCTGGTGGTGTTCGTGACGCTGGTGATCAACGTCCTGAAGATCTTCGACCTGGTGTTCGTCATCGCCCCCGGGTCGGTCCAGGCCGACGCCAGCGTGATCGCCCTGCAGATGTGGCAGGTGTCCTTCGGGGCGGGCGGCAACCAGGGGCTGGGCAGCGCGCTCGTGGTCCTGCTGCTGGTCCTGGTACTGCCGATCATGTACTTCAACATCCGCCGATTCCGCAAGGAGCGCTCGTGAGCACGACGACGACCCGGAGAACGCCCTCCGTCGTCGAGGTGTCGGTGTCCGGCACGCCCCGCCGGGGCGTCCTGAGCCGCATCGTCGACCGTCTCGGAACCGGGACGCTCCAGGTGATCCTGGTGCTGATCGCCCTGTTCTGGATGCTGCCCGTGGTGGGCCTGCTGCTGGTGTCCCTGCGGTCGGAGTCGGCCAACACCAACACCGGGTGGTGGACGGCCCTGCTCGAACCCACCCAGCTGACCCTGGACAACTACGCGCGGCTGGTGGACAACCAGGCCATCCTCCAGTCGTTCCTCAACACCGTGTACATCTCCGTACCGTCGACCGTCCTCGTGGTGGTGATCGGGGCGCTGGCGGCGTACGCGCTGGTGTGGCTCGACTTCCCCGGACGCGACTGGGTGATGGTGGGCGTGGTGGGGCTGCTGGTGCTGCCCATCCAGGCGTCACTGATCCCGATCTCCCAGCTGTACGGGGCGCTGGGGATCTTCGGGTCGATCACCGGGGTGATCCTGTTCCACGTGGCGTTCGGGCTGCCGTTCGCGGTGTTCCTGCTGCGGAACTTCTTCGTGGGCATCCCCCGCGACCTGCTGGAGGCGGCCCGCATGGACGGGGCCGGTGAGTGGCGGATCTTCCGCAAGGTGGTGCTCCCGGTGGCCCGGCCGGCGCTGGCCTCGCTCGCCGTGTTCCAGTTCCTGTGGGTGTGGAACGACATGCTGGTGGCCCTGGTCTTCACCAGCCCGGACGCCGCCCCGCTGACCGTGGCGCTGCGCTCCCAGCTGCGCCAGTTCGGCAGCAACATCGACCTGCTGGCGTCGGGGGCGTTCCTGTCCATGCTGGTGCCGCTCATAGTGTTCTTCGCCTTCCAGAAGCACTTCGTCCAGGGGGTCTTCGCCGGCTCCACCAAGTGACCCCGGGCGCCTCCCGCCACCGACCGCCCCGCGGCCGCACCACCCGTGCGACCGCGGGGCCTCCCGGCGCCCCGGGGGGCGCTTCATGCTGCCGTCCCGGTGGCCGGACGGTCACGCTCGCCCATCAGTGGTCAAAGTTGATCACCCGGTAATCAAATTTGACCAGAACACGAAGGCGCCCAGCCCGACCCCCGGGGTTCCATGCGGCCTGGGACCTTGGCCACGGCCACAGCCACAGCCACAGCCACAGCCGGAGGGCGTAGCGCTTCCTCCGCCCCAGGGGCGAGGGCGGCATGTGGCCTCCCGCCCCGGCCCCAGGGGATTCCCCGGCCCGGAGCCCCCAGCCACAGCCGGAGGGCGTTGCGCTTCCCCCGCCGCAGGGGGTTTCCCACCTTCCCCGGGGCTTTGGCCCCAGCCCGGTCACATCCGTGGCCACCCCCGCCGCAGGGGGTGACGGCCGCAAGAGGCCTCCGGCCCTGGCCCCTGGGGGTTTCTCACCTGGCCGGGGGGCCTTAGCCACAACCCGGTCACCTGCCCGGGGCCTTAGAGCGTGTTTGAGAAGGGTCAGGAAATAGGGCCCTGACTCGTCCAGGCCTGCTGGCGGGTCGCCTCCCGGCCGCGTGCCAGACGGCGGACCATCTGCCCGATCGCGGCCCAGCGCACCATCTCCTCGGCCACCCCGGGCTGACGCT
>NZ_JBJJBV010000468.1:0-2664 GCF_045446735.1 Nocardiopsis protaetiae | reverse complement strand
GCCTGGGCGCGGGCCCCGAGGCGCTGCGGGCCGCCGTCGGGCTGGCGGCGGTCGCCGCCGCGGTGATCGTCTCCAGGCGTGGGCGGTCGGTCCCGGGCCCGACCACGGGGTGAACGGCGCAGACGGGTGAGGCGCGGCTGCGCGGACGGGTGAGGCACCCGACCGCGGGGTGAGCGGTGCCGGCGGGTGAGCCGGCGGGTGGGGCCCGCCCGGTCACGGGGTGAGACAGAGCCGACGGGTGAACGGCCCGCTGCGGGGAACCATGAGGGTCGGTGGGGCGTTCTTCCCGATGAGGGAGGACCTCACCGGCCCTGACGACCCCGAGGATGGTTCCGCATGCCGATCCTGATAGTGCTCGCACTCATGGCGCTGCCCTTCGTGGAGGTGTGGCTCATGATCGTGGTCGGCGGCTGGATCGGCGTCCCATGGACACTGGCCTCGCTGGTCGCCCTCATGGTCCTGGGTGTGGCGGTGCTGCGCCGGGCCGGGACCAAGGCCTTCCGCGACGCCGACGAGGCGCTGCGCTCGGGACAGCAGCCGCGCGGCGGCCTGCTCGACCCCCTCATGCTCATGGCCGGCGGCATCCTGCTGGTGATCCCGGGCTACCTCACCGCGGCGGTCGGCCTGCTGCTGGTGCTGCCGTTCACCCGCCCGCTGCTGCGCTGGGCGTTCACCGGCTGGGCCCAGCGGCGGATGCGCCGCATGCAGGACCGGATGGAGGCCGAACTGCTCGCCCAGGGCGTGCGGGTGCCCGGCCAGAACCCCTTCGGCCCAGGCCAGAGCCCCTTCGAGCCGGGACAGAGCCCGTTCGGCGGTGCCGGTGCCGACCGCGGGCAGGAGCGCCCCGCGACCTCGCGCGGCCGGGTCATCCAGGGCCACTTCGAGCCCGACGACACCGAGCAGGGCCGGAACTAGCCGGAACCCGGCAGAACCGGCAGAACCAGCAGGACCAACCTCCCTCCCGGCCCGCCGGGAGCGACGGGGCCCGCCGAGCGTCCGTCCCTCGGCGGGCCCCGTCCTGTCTCCACGCCCTGGTTTTATCGCTGATAACAGAAAATTGTTTCCCCTGATTGGAATCGCTGGTACGGTGAACTCGTTATCAGCGATACCAGCGGGTCGATCCGCGATCCGCCAGGGAAGGGAAACGCATGAACGAGCGCGCGCTCGGCACCACCGGCCCTGTCGTCTCCGCCCTGGGCCTGGGCACCATGGGCATGTCCGACCTGTACGGTCCGGCCGACGAGGCCGAGAGCATCGCCACGATCCACGCCGCCCTGGACGCCGGGATCACCCTGCTCGACACCGGCGACTTCTACGGCGAGGGCCACAACGAACTCCTCATCCGCGACGCCCTGCGCACCCGCGACCGCGACGACGCCGTCATCAGCGTCAAGTTCGGCGCCCGCAAGCAGCCCGGCGGCGCGTTCCAGCACGCGCCCTACGACACCACCCCGGCCGGGGTGAGGGACCGGCTCGCCTACACCCTGCGCCGCCTGGGCACCGACCACGTCGACATCTACCGGCCCGCCCGCCTGGACCCGGACGTGCCCATCGAGGACACCGTCGGCGCCATCGCCGAGATGGTCGAGGCCGGGTACGTGCGCCACATCGGCCTGTCCGAGGTGGGGCCGCAGACCCTGCGCCGGGCCGCGGCCGTCCACCCGATCGCGGACCTTCAGATCGAGTACTCCCTGATCTCCCGGGGCATCGAGGCCGACATCCTGCCCACCGCCCGCGAACTCGGGATCGGCATCACCGCCTACGGGGTGCTCTCCCGCGGCCTGCTCTCCGGCCACTGGACCCCGGACCGGGCCCTGGCCGCCGGCGACTTCCGCGGCTTCAGCCCCCGCTTCCAGGGGGAGAACCTCGCCGCCAACCTGCGCCTGGTCGACGCGCTGCGCGCGGTCGCAGACAAGCTCGGCGCCACCGTCGCCCAGGTCGCCATCGCCTGGGTCGCCTCCCGCGGGCCGGACATCGTTCCGCTGGTGGGCGCCCGGCGCCGCGACCGCCTGGCCGAGTCCCTGGGCGCGCGGGACGTGGCCCTGTCCGCTCAGGACCTGGCCGCCATCGAGGCCGCCGTCCCCGCCGGGGCAGCGTCGGGCGACCGCTACATGGCCGCCCAGATGGCGTTCCTGGACAGCGAGCGATCGGTCTGATCGGAAACGATCACCGGTCACTCCGCGGGGGCCGGTGTTTTACCCGACCTTGGTCCTGCGCGGGCGCGGTCGCGAACCGAACGGTGCGAGCATCCGCTGAGGAAAGGGCCGTACCCGGGCCTGTGACCGGGACTGAAAACCGAGGAGACCGAGTGAGCAAGCAGATACCCGAGCCGGTGGCGACGTTCTTCGACCGGGTGAACGCCCACGACGAGGCCGCCCTGGACGCCTTCACCGACGACGCCGTGGTGGACGACTGGGGGCGCGAGTTCCTGGGACGGCAGGAGATCGCGGCCTGGAGCGCGCAGGAGTTCATCGGGTCCAAGGGGGTGCTGACCGTGGAATCGGTCGAGGACACCCCGGACGGGGTCCGGGTGGTGGGGGACTGGCGGTCCAACCACGCCAACGGGCCCAGCGCGTTCACCTTCGCCGTCGACGGCGACACCATCACCCGGATGACCATCCGCGAGGGGTGACCGCGGCCCGCCAGGGGTGACCGCACCGGCCG
>NZ_JBJJBV010000467.1:0-2833 GCF_045446735.1 Nocardiopsis protaetiae | reverse complement strand
TCCGCGCTCTCCTGCGGGACCCCGTCCCCTCCCGGCCGGCGGTGCGCTCGTACGCGCGCACCGCCGGGGAGGGATCAGCGGCAGACGCTCCCGTTGAGCGTGAACCGCTCGGGTGAGGCGTTCGGCCCGGGGCCGGTGGAGCCCACGAAACCGAAGGTCGCCTCGGCGCCCGCGCCGATCCGGGCGTTCCAGTCCAGGGAGTGCGCGGTCACCGTGCGCCCGGACTGCGTCAGGTCGGTGCTCCAGTGATTGCGCACCGTCTGGGAACCGGGGAAGGACCAGCCCAGCTCCCAGCCGGTCAGCGCCTCGCCACCGGTGTTGCGCACCACCACCTGGGTGTTGAACCCGCCGTCCCAGGTGCCGTGCACCCGGTAGTCCACCTCGCAGGAGGACTCGGCGGGAGGTGCGGCGTCGCCCTGGTCGGCGACGAACGCCGACACCCAGGCCAGGGTCGAGTTCCAGTTGATCGTCAGCTCGTTGGTCGCCCACGAGTCGATGTGGTCGATGTAGCAGAACTGGGGCGCGCACCCGCCCAGGTTCGCCTGCGCGACCGGGTCCCAGGTCCCGGTGTCGGAGTTGGGCCCGCCGGAGACGGTCCCCGGCGGCGGGCCGGGCAGGGACGGGTCCAGCTGGTTCGCGTACCAGCGGCTGTGCTGGTTCTCCGAGTACGCCGTCCCGTACCCGGTCACGTAGGAGTTGTTGAGGGCGTTGCGGCCCAGGAGGTAGTCCACGCCCTCCAGGACGGCGTCCCGGAACCGGGCGTCGCCGTCGATGTCGTACGCGGTGGCGACCACCACCAGGTTGTTGAGGACCAGGTTGTTGGAGCCCCAGGCGAACACCCCGCTCTCGGGGGCGTAGGCCAGGCCGTAGGGGTGGGCGGCCACGGCGTCCGCGTACTGTCCGGCGCCCTCGACCACGGAGGCGCGCACCGCGTCCCGGTCGGCCAGGCCGCTGGGCACGGTGGCCAGCTGGAGGCGGCCCAGCGGGGCGGTCCACTTCCAGTCGAAGCCGTCGGCGGTGAACACGTCGGCGGTGTGCAGCTCCGACGACGTCACCGCCTCCTCGTACTCCGCGGCGCCGGTCGCCAGGTACAGCTCGGCGGCCGCCCAGTAGAACTCGTCGGCGATCTCGTCGTCGTTGTAGGGGCCGCCGCCCTCGCCGCCCGCCTCGGCGTAGCGGTCGGGGTGGGCCACCGCGGCGTCCCAGGCGGTCTCGGCCGCGGTCAGGCAGGTCGCGGCGAACGCGTCGTCGTAGGGGGCGAACACCCGGGAGCACTGGGCGGCGGTCGCGGCCAGGTTGAGGGTGGCCGCGGTCGACGGCGCGTGCAGGTAGCGGGGCTGGGGGTCGGCGGCGGGCATCAGGGGCAGTCCGGTCCAGCGCTCGTCGTGCACCTTGTGGTGGGCCATCCCGGCGAGCTCCTCGCCCGCGGGCACCTGCATGGACAGCAGGAACTCCATCTGCCAGCGGGCCTCGTCGAGGACGTCGGGGACCCCGTTGCCGCGTTCGGGCACGGCCAGGGTGGTGTCGCCGACCCGTCCGGGGTCGCCGGTGGGCGCGGTGTGCGCCCGCTCGTAGACGCTCATCAGCTGGTGCACGGAGATACCGCCGTTGACCACGTACTTGCCGTGGTCGCCGGCGTCGTACCAGCCGCCGGAGACGTCGAGCGCGTAGTCGCAGGGGGCGCTCGGGTGGCAGGTGACCTCGGTGTCGCCCTGGTTGGGGGCGACCCCGACGTGCCCGGCCGCGCGGCCGTAGCCGGGGGCGATCTCGTCGAGGATCTCGATCCCGCTGCGCTGGGTGTAGTAGAACTCCAGCGCGTCCGTCGCCAGCGCCCGGTAGGGGTCGGCGCCGATCCCGAAGGGGTGGCTCGTCTCCCCGTCGGCGGTCAGGGTGTAGCCCTCGCCCGGCGCGGTGACGTGCCCGAAGTCGATGGTGTGCACGTTCTGCCCGGAGGTCGCGTCCAGGCCGCCGGGGACGGTGTCGCCCTCGGCGACGACGGTGCCGTCGGCGTCGGCCAGGCTCCAGGGCAGCGGGTCGGCGGCGTCGGTGACCACGGTGGCGTTCTTGGGCCCCTGCGGCAGGTAACCGACCTGGTTGACGCGCACGCGGGGGCCGGTGTCGGGTTCGTACACGGGGGGTTCGGCCCCGCCGAGCAGGGAGACGTCGTCCAGGCACAGGGTCCAGGGGTCGGCGGAGCCGCCGATCTGGAAGGCGACCTGGGCGGCGTCGTGGTCGGCCCCGGCGGTGAACACGTACTCGTACACGGCCATGTCCTGTGTGAGGACGGGGCGCTCGTCGAACTCGGTGCGCCAGGGGTCGACCGCCTCCTGCACCAGGGCCCGGACGGGGCGGCTCGCGGTGCCGGAGGCGGAGAAGGAGAAGGTGTAGGACTCGCCCGCGACGATCGGCACGTCGTTCTGGCCGACGATGACCTCCCACGGGTCGGCGGTGCCGCCGGGCACCTCGACGCACAGGACCCCGTCGGTGACGGTCAGTTCGATCTGCGGGGTGCCCCACCAGCCGGTGGTGCCGTCGGAGAAGTCGCCGTTGACGATCTGCTCGACGGGTTCGTCGGCCAGGGCCGGGGGCGGGGCGGCCAGGGGGAGGGCGAGGAGGGCGGCGGTGCCCAGGACCGCGGGGGTTCTTCGTGGACTCAAAGGGGGGTCGTCCTTCCGGGCGGGCCGGGCAGCCGGCCGATAGTCTGGGAGCGCTCCCAAGCAAAGGTACGATCATTGTTGTGTCGCCCGTCACACCTGTCAATGGGTGTTCTCCGGGTGATCTCCCCCTGGCGTCGACCGGGTTCAGGCGACGGGGGCTCCCAGGGCGGCCCGGG
>NZ_JBJJBV010000466.1:0-2792 GCF_045446735.1 Nocardiopsis protaetiae | reverse complement strand
CGCATTTTTCCGAAGCCATTGAAAAAAGCCGTTCGCGACTCCTAGAATGCACGCTCAGGCCATCGGCCGCCGCCCCTCCCCGCCATCGGACGCCCCCGCCCCGCGCACGCACGCCGTTCGCGTGTCCCCGCCCCGTGCACGCACACCCCGTTCCCGAAGGGAGGGAAGCGGCCCCGGCCCCCGCGGGCACCGCGCACCCGATGACCACCCGATCCTCCGACGGTGCGCCCCCCTGCGGCCGCCCCGGCACCCTGCCCCGCCTCTACGGGCCCACCCCCGACACCGGTCGCGACTCCCTCTGGGACGAGCTGCGCGAACGCCACGGCCCGGTGGCCCCGGTGGAGCTCGAACCGGGCGTCCACGCCTGGCTGCTGCTCGGCTACCACGAGAACCTCACGGTCCTACAGAACCCGCACCTGTTCTCCCGCGACACCCGCAAGTGGAGCGCGGTCATCGCGGGCCGCATCGACCCGGACACGGCCCGGCCCGCCCTGTCCTGGCGGCCCAACGTCCTGTACGCCGACGGCGCCGAGCACACCCGGCTGCGCACCCCGATCGTGTCCGCCCTGTCCCGGGTGGACATGGCCGCCACCGCCCGCGACGTGCGCCGGATCGCCGACGGCCTCATCGACGCGTTCATCGCCGACGGCGAGGCCGACCTCATCGGCGACTTCGCCGACCCGCTCCCGGTCCTGGTCCTCAACCGGCTGTACGGGCTGCCCGACGGCTACGGGCACATGCTGGGCGACCTCACCGGGATCGTCTTCGGCGACGACGCCCGCCGGGCCGAGGAGGCGGTGGCCCGTATCCAGCAGTACTTCGCGGGGCTGGTCGCCCGCAAGCGCAGAACGCCCGGGCGCGACCTGGCGTCGTGGATGCTGGAACACGCCAACGGGCTGACCGACCACGAGGTGGCGCACCAGGCGGCGCTGATGAACAGCGCGGGGCACCAGCCCACCACCCACCTCATCGGCAACACCATGCACACCCTGCTCACCGACGAACGCATCCGCGCCGCGCACGCCGACGCCCGGCTCACCGTCCGGGAGCTGCTCGACCACGTCATGTGGACGGACACGCCGTTCCAGGTGCTGCCCGCCCGGTTCGCGCTCCAGGACGTGCGGCTCGCCAACGCCGAGGTGCGGACGGGGGACGCGCTGCTCATCGGGTTCGACCCGGCGCACCGCGACCCGGCGGTGCGGCGCGGCCGCGAGGAGACCGGGGCGGTGCGCGGGGCCCGGGCGCACCTGATGTTCGGCGCCGGCCCGCACGCCTGCCCGGCCGGCGAGCTGGCCCGGCTGATCGCCGCGACCGGGGTGAACGCCCTGCACGAACGCCTGGCGGGACTGCGCCCGGCCGTGGACCCGGTGCTGCTGCGCCGGGTGCCGTCACCGTTCGTGCGTGGGCTGGCCGCGCTGCCCGTGGAGTTCACCCCCGGCGAGCCGCTGCCGCGCCGGACGGCGGCACCGGAGCCCGACCCGGACCCGGTCACCGACGTGCCGGAGGCCGGGGCGGCACCGCACGACCGGCCGGACGACCTGCTCGGGAGGCTGTTCGGCTGGTGGCGCTCGCGGCGCCGCTGACACCGGGACCACCGCCCCTGGAACACCGCCCCGGGGCCGGTCGTGCCCGACGGCCCGCAACACCGTCGGTCACGACCGGTGATCCAACGGATGCGCGTTCACCGGATCGACACGATAGTGAAAAGCGGGAAGGCGCCCGGAAATGGCGGTGGAACACCCCCGGACCGGGACGCGATCCCCTTTCCCCGCGCGCCCTGGAAAGCGCGCTCCCCCCGATCCGCATTTCCGCATGCGGATTCCCGCAGAAAAGGTACGACGTGCACACGACGACCCCCCGCCCGGATACCGGGACCTCTCCCGGACCCGTCCCCCGATTCCGTTCCCGTCTCGCCCGTGTGGGCGCCGCCGTCCTGATGGCCGTCGGCCTCACGGTCGGCGCCGCCGCGCCCGCCCAGGCCGCCAACCCCTACGAGCGCGGCCCCGCCCCCACCGAGCAGAGCGTCACCGCCGTGCGCGGGCACTTCAGCACCGCCACCACCTCCGTCTCCTCCCTGGTGAGCGGGTTCGGCGGCGGCACCATCTACTACCCGACCGACCGCAGCCAGGGCACCTTCGGCGGCGTGGTCATCGCCCCCGGGTACACCGCCGACCAGTCCTCCATGTCCTGGTACGGGCACCGGATCGCGTCCCAGGGCTTCGTGGTGTTCACCATCGACACCCTCACCCGCTACGACCAGCCCGACAGCCGCGGCCGCCAGATCGACGCCGCGCTGAACTACCTGGTCGACCGCAGCTCCGTCGCCGACCGGGTGGACCGCACCCGGCTGGCCGTGATGGGTCACTCCATGGGCGGCGGGGGCACCCTCGCCGTCGCCCAGAGCCGGCCCGAGCTGAAGGCGGCGATCCCGCTCACCCCCTGGCACACCCAGAAGCGCTGGACGTCCCTGCGGGTGCCCACCCTGGTCATCGGGGCGCAGAACGACTCCGTCGCGTCGGTGCGCTCGCACGCCATCCCGTTCTACGAGAGCCTGCCGGCCTCGCTCGACACCGCCTACCTGGAGCTGCGCGGCGCGAGCCACTTCGCGCCCAACATCTCCAACACGGTGATCGCGCGCTACTCCATCGCCTGGCTCAAGCGGTTCGTCGACGACGACACCCGCTACGAGCAGTTCCTGTGCCCGCCGCCGCGGACCGGGATCGGCACCGACTTCTCCGACTACCGCGACTCCTGCCCGCACTAGCGCACCGGATCGCACACAAAGGGGGCGG
>NZ_JBJJBV010000465.1:0-2764 GCF_045446735.1 Nocardiopsis protaetiae | reverse complement strand
CGGGTGCGGCCCGCGGTGACGGCGGCGACGGCCTCGGAGGTCAGCACCAGGCCCTGGGCTCCGGTGCAGGAGATGACCAGGTCGACGCCGGGCAGGACCGCGGCGGCGTCGGCGAAGGGTACCGAGCGGGCGGTGACGCCGTCGTAGGCCTCGGTGAGGCACTCGGCGAGGCGGTCGGCGCGCTCGCGGGTGCGGTTGGCCACGATGACGGTGGCCGCGCCCTGGCGGGCGACGGTGTTGGCGGACAGGGCGCTCATGGAGCCCGCGCCCAGGATCAGGACGCGCATCCCGGCCAGGGGCCCGGCGGTGGCGCGGGCGATGCCCGGGGCGTCGGCGGTGTCGCCGCCGGCCGCGGACATCGGGCAGCCGACCGGGGGCGTGGCGCCGATCTCCTGGACGGTGCGGTCCGCGGTGACCTCGCCGCCGCCGGTGGGGCCGGCGCCCAGGCGGCGCAGGGCGACGGTGAGGCCGAAGCTCACCATGTCCGCCCCGGCGTGGTCCAGGTGGGTCTCGGTGTGGGCGCGCTTGCCCACGCGCAGGGCGCGCTGGCCCAGGTCGTTGAGGACGCGGCCGACGGAGCCGGTCTCCTGGCCGGACTTGAGGGCGTCGCGGACCTGGCCGAGGATCTGGCCCTCGCCGAGCACCATGGAGTCCAGGCCGCAGGTGACGGAGAACAGGTGCTGGACGGCGCGGTCCTCGTAGTGCACGTACATGTGCTCGGAGAGCTCGGCCAGGGGGACGCCGGTGTGCCAGGACAGCATCTCGGTCACGGCGGCGACCCCGCCGTGGAAGGCGTCGACGTCGGCGTAGACCTCGGTCCGGTTGCAGGTGGAGACCACCATGATCTCGTTGACGGACTCGGTGCCGAGCATCTCCTCGACGGCCTTGGCCCGTGTCTCCCCGTTCAGCGCGACGCGCTCCAGGAGCGCCACCGGCGAACTCCGGTGGCTCAATCCCACGGCCAGGACACTCATCCGCATTCTCCTATGCAGGGCACTACATCAGCGTCTCTTCATGCTCCGCCAGGGTCTCCGCACGCTGCGGGCGACCCCCCGGAAGCGCGGCGGACGCTCGCTCACCGCCGCCGCTCATGCAGGCCTCGCGACCCGGTCCGCGGGGCGCGGCCCCGCGGTGTGTTCATGTCAGTTCCAGTCCCGCCGGTTCCGCGCCGTGGCCCTCGTCGCCGTTGCGGCGCTGCGCGTGGAAGGCGAGGATCTGGAGTTCGATGGACAAGTCGACCTTACGCACATCGACCCCGTCCGGCACATTCAGCACCACCGGGGCGAAGTTGAGGATGCTGCTCACCCCCGCCTCGACGAAGCGGGTCGCGACCGCCTGCGCGGAGGCGGCCGGCGTGGTGATCACCCCGATGGAGACGCCTTTGTCGCGAACAACGGACTCCAGGGTGTCAATATGCCCGACGTCCAGTGAGGCGACGCGCCGCCCCACCATGGCGGGGTCGGCGTCGAGCAGGGCCGCGATGCGGAACCCGCGGGTCCCGAACCCCCCGTAGTTGGCCAGAGCGCGGCCCAGGTTGCCGATGCCGACGATGGCGACGGCCCAGTCCTGGGTGAGACCAAGTTCACGCGAGATCTGGTACACGAGGTACTGGACCTCGTAGCCGACCCCCCGCGTTCCGTAGGACCCCAGGTGGGAGAGGTCCTTGCGGAGTTTGGCGGAGTTGACCCCCGCGGCCGACGCCAGGTCCTCCGAGGAGACGGTGAGGGTGCCCCGGTCCTGGAGCGCCTGCAGGGTGCGCAGGTAGATGGGGAGCCGGGCGACGGTGGCCTCCGGGATTCCCCTCTCCCGGGGCCTGGGCGGACGACGTGTCACGGGCGGCTGCTCCTGAGGGCGGGTCGTGCGGGCGCGGGGCCGGAGGGTTGTCGGGTGTCCCTAGGTTACGCGCTTGTGAAAGGACGCACAAAGTGGGGTCGGTTGTGACGCCGCGCTCATAAGTTCCCAGCGGCGGCCCCGGTGAGTCGCCGTCGGCGGCCCCGGCCCGCGGGCCGTACAGGCCGACGGGGCGGGGATGATCCGACGATCCCGCGCCCGAAACGGGTCCGATGGGATGTGGTGTTATCCCGTGTCCCCCCGCGACCGTTCCGGTGGTGAAAAGCAGTGAATGGGAAACCCGTTCACACAACGATCCCGCTTTCACGGCGGGGCGATTTCGGCGGGTGAACGGCGGACGCGTGGAAGGCCGGTGGAAGGCCTTCAGCCGTTGAGTGCGGCGCGCAGGCGGGCCTCGTCCACCCGCCAGAAATCGTGCCGGGCGCCGTCGACGAAAGTGACCGGGATCTTGTCCCAGTACTCCTCGCGGTCGGCCTCCCCCACCTCGGCCAGGGACACCTCGGCGCGGGTCGCGCCGGACTCGGCGGCCACCGCGTCGATCACCTTCCAGGCGTCCTCGCACAGATGGCAGCCCGGCTTGCCGAGCATCACCACGCGCGCCCGCCCCGCCCACGCAGGGATTTCCGTCATGTTTCCTCCGGATTCCGCAGCCTTTTCCGGCACCTCACCCACCCGCGAAGGGCGGTAGGACCTCGATCACAGTCCCATCCGTGACCGGAACGTCACCATGGGCCCGGCGGCCGACCGGCTCCTCGCCGATCAGGAACGAGGAAACCCCGAGAACACGCTGGAAGCGGTCGTCCGGGTGCAGCCGACGCGCCGCGTCGAGGGCCTCGCCGAGAGTGGTGGCCTCGACCGGATCCTCGGCGATTCCCGCCGCTTCCTTGGCCGCGGCCCAGTACCTGATAGTGCA